>JAOZNE010000019.1:14453-16104 GCA_029933955.1 Phycisphaerae bacterium | reverse complement strand
TGCTCAATTCCTTTCATGGCTAATGGCTTGCTAATCTATTAGACCATAAAGGGTTAAGCCTGTTCTATATCAAATATTCACCTTCAAAAAGTGCGAAGAACCAAAAAAATTGCAAAGAAAAAAATTGCAAAGTTTTTGTTTTTTCTCTTGCCAATGCCCAGCGAGGCCTCTACCATGTCCTCGCAGATCGCCGGACTGGACGGGGATCGTCAAAATGGGAAGGTTCTGGGGGACTCACGCTCAACAACTCCCAGTGCCAACAGACGAGGAGAAATCATGAAAAAGACAATTGCCCTACTGAGCGCCATCGCCCTGCTTGCATCCGCCGCCACAGCGGCAATCGGCATCAACACCGTCGGGGAAACATACTCGCAGAACTTCGACACGTTGGGAAATACCGACGGTACAAACTACACATTCGTCGATGATACGACGATCACCGGCTGGCACGCCAATTCCGAGGAGATGGACAGTAACTCCAACGAGTACTGGGCCGATGACGGCGACTCCAACAGTGGCGAGGTTTACAGCTACGGCACGGGAGGTGCGACTGAACGCGCTTTGGGATACCTGGGCTCTGGCGGAAACGACTACACAAACTTCGCCGTTGCCCTGTTGAACAACACCGGCGGGACTCTCGACAAGATCACAGTCAACTATACTGGTGAACAATGGCGTTCCGGCGGGAACACGAACGACAACAACAACGTCCTCGTATTCAGCTACCAGGTCTTCACCGCCGGCGCCGGTTCGATCCCGACCAGCACCGACCAGACCGGCTGGACAACGGTGTCGGCCCTCGACTTCGAGGCCCCGCAGAAGAACCTTGTCGCAGGCTCCCTGGATGGGAACATTGCTGAAAACCAGACAACTTTCATTGACATCGCCGTCGAAGGGCTCAGTTGGGCCAACGGCCAGGAGCTTTGGCTCCGGTTCAGCGGAAATGATGGCGTTGGCACGGATGCCGGGCTCGCGGTGGACGATTTTTCAGTTACAGTTCTCCCCGAACCGATGACCATAAGTTGGTTGGGTATCGGCGGGCTGGGGTTGCTGTTTCGACGCGCGGGAAAACAGCATTTTTGTAACCGGTTTTTCACGAGGTCTTCATCCTTTCGCTGGCGTTCCGTTTCGGCGAGCACAAAACAGGCCGCGTAGTCCGGCGGGCCGTCGCCAAAACCCGAGCGGTATAGGGTCAAAGATTTTTTTGAAAAAAATCGACGCGAAGTTATCCACAACCCCACAGTGCGCACAAAAAAGCCCCCGCGTTGTGCAGTACCGGACGATTAAAGAAGATAGGGCTGACACTGGACCCAAAAAACCATTCGTGCAATTCGGTTTCACCCGTTCCGATTTGTCGGGATTCGTGTTCTGCTGTTTTTAACAGCGAATTAGATTTGTATTACCGGCTTCCTCGGGGCTATAATGACTTAAGAATTGTCCAGCACCGACCGGGCTGGGAAGGGAGAAAGAAATGGTTGAGCGAAAAAGTGTAGATGTTGGCTTCGGTTTCAGGACGTCGATGGCTATGGTGCTGCTCCTGGCTGGGGTTGCGATGTTCTCAGCTGGGTGCCTGAGCGTCGAGGCTCCCAAGGAGATCAATGTAGATGTCCCGGACTATTACCAGTCAGACTATCGCGACGACCGCGACGAC
>JAOZNE010000019.1:8803-14353 GCA_029933955.1 Phycisphaerae bacterium | reverse complement strand
CCGATTGACGTAGCTGGGCGTTCGTATTAGAATCCCTCGCGTATCTCGCTCGTTTTGGGCTTGATTTTCAGGGAATCGCAAATGAATATCTCTACTGCGTATTTACGTCGTCGCCCTTGGTGCGGCTGGTTTGTGTTGGTTGTGGCTTTTATCGCCTGGCCCGCGGGGGCTTTGTGGGCACAGCCTCAGGGCGGAGCTCGTGTGTATGACGAGCAGTTGCGGGTTCAGCTGGACGAGCTGCCTGAAGCTCGCGAGGTAGGTTTCGACGCGGGCGGTTGGCTTAACTACGTCCTGATGAGCTACGACGACCAGGCTAATATGCGACATCGTACGTTGCAGCAGTTTCAGGTGCGAGGCTGGGCGAGCCTGAACTACAAAGGCGTGCACAAAGCCTATGTCCGTGGCCTGCTGAACTGGGATGTCTGGGCAACCAACGACGCTGTCGTCCGCGGGCGAGACTGCGACAACTACAACCAGGTCGAGCGGGCCTGGTACCAGTTCGACCTGGGCCAACTCCTGCTGAACCAGACCGGCAAGCAACAGCCTGTGGGCCTGACGCTGAAGGTCGGGCGGGAATACACAACCTTCGGCACAGCTTTGGTGCTGTCCATGCCGCTGGACGTCATCGACCTGAACCTGACCGCGGGCGACTGGCAGCTGCGGGCAATGTTGGCCAAGACCATAAAAGACTCACAAAATATCGATGAGTCCGCCGAGGTGTCAAGCCATCAGGACAGGTGCTTTTGGGGGTTCGAAGTTACGTATCACGGGCTTAGCAACCACAGGCCTTTCGCGTATTTCCTGAACAACAGTGACCATTCCACCCCCAGGCCTCGCAGCCAGACCCAGCGATACGATTATTCCTCGCGGTACCTGGGCGTTGGTAGTACAGGCTCGCTGTTTACCCCGAATCTTACATACAAGACCGAGCTTGTCGGCGAGTGGGGCCGGACGTATTCCGACCGGGCAACCGACGGGCAGGACGAGATATGTGCCTTCGCTGCGGACTTGCAGATGGAATATCTTTTCCGCGTGCCGACCCGCCCGCGGATTATGGTCGAGTTTATCCGGGCCAGTGGCGACGGCGACCGGGGCACCAGTGCCGTAGCCACCGCAGGGGGCAACCGCCTGGGCACGCGCGACGAAGCCTTCAACGCCTTTGGCTTCCGCGATACGGGCATCGCGTTTGCGCCTAAGCTGTCGAACCTGAACGTGTACGTCGTTGGAGCGAAGTTTTATCCACTGGAAAAGTTCGGCAGGCTGTTCAAAAAACTCGAGGTCGGCACGAAGGTCTTTTTCTATCAGAAGGATAAGGGTGACGGAGCTATCAGCGATTCCACCGCGACGGAAAACTCGACCTGGCTTGGTTGGGAGTGGGACATCTACTGCGACTGGCGACTGACGAGCGACCTGTCCTGGACGATGCGATACGGTGCGTTTCAGCCCGGCGCGGCCTACGACAGCAGCAACGACTCGTGCAGGCAGTTCCTCTACACAGGCCTGACACTGAGCTTCTAATAAATGACGAATTCCGAAATTAGAATGAGGGATCAATGACGAATAACGGATGATGAAAAAACGTCCAATGTCCAAATACCCAATGACCGTTGAATGACTAAAGAAAACAAAAAAAATCCGGGTGCCGTGGTTCTTTTTTGTTTCTTTTTCTTTTACTGAAAACTGATAACTAAAAAACTTTACTGGACGAAATACGAATGAATGTCTATAAAATTACAACGAGCGGGCGGAGGTATTTATTGACGACAGCAGCCTGTCTGCTGGGGCTGATGTGTCTGGCGGGGTGCCGCCGGGACCAGCCGCCGCCGCTAAAAGTCGCCGCCGAGCCTGACGCCGCCGCCAAATCCCTGCCAAGCGGCGAACTGTCCGACGCCTATCTCGACCGAGTCTCCACCCAGGCAGCGGTCTCGGAAAACGACGCGATGCGTGGCTTGCTGCTGCTTGTCGATGGCAAGGACAAGGCCAAGAACTTCGCCCAGCGCGTCAAACTCCTGGCCGACGCGGGTATCCTTAGCCGAAACTGGACCTTCGTCGCCTCCCGACCCATCACCAAGGGCAAGCTGGCCTACATGGTCTACCAGGCAGCGGGCATGTCCGGCGGGGTTGTACTCTCCGTTTCAGGCCCAAGCCAACGATACTGCCTTCGCGAGCTGCAATACCAAAAAGTCATGGTCGAAACAGGCTCGTACTACTCGCCGGTGTCGGGTATGGAGTTTATCGCAGTGCTAGGCCGGGCCGACGTGTACAAGCGGACAGGCAAGGTGCCAGGCAAAGCTGGCGACACCGAAGACTATTGATGCACCAGACCAGTGTGCAGGAATTTTTCTGCGGGGTAGTCGTGTTGGCCTGTGGCAAAGGGGAGTCCACGGATTCCACTGATTTTAAGAAGATTACACAGATTTTTTCATGGCTTTCCGTAACTATTGTTTTGTACAGATTTTAGCCGTGTTTTATAGCATAAGATTTACTTCGGATTTCAGATTGCGGATTTCGGATTGTTTCGCGAAACTAGCTCAAACCGAAATCTGAAATTGCCCGGGATAACCAACCAATTTTATGTCCACACGCAATGCCCAATGGTAAGACCAGGTTTAATCTCGCACACGTTTTTTCGTGCGGATGAGGAAACTCTTGACTGGCTTTGGCGTGGGGGGGTATGATAGGCTTAATCCCGCCGAGTGCGCGGGTTGGTAGTATGGATTATTGTTGTTTGTTGTTGTACAAGATGACGGCTGGGCGTTTTTCGGAAGCGACCACACAGGCCGTCGGGCATAGCGACGTTCAGGTGTTCTGCCCCAGGCAGGCCCGGCGTAGCAGGTATCGCCCCTTGTGGGAAAACCGCCAAAAGGATGCCGCTACGCGGAATGTCGATAATTGCACCAGGCCTCTGCGGGCTGGCCAGGTAGGCTGACAGAGCCGGGCCAAAACGGTGCGAGACCTTCGGGTCATAGATTCGCGAAGACAAGCAAATGTGTATGTGTCGAAGCGGTGCGGAACCGAGCAAAAAAGGTTTTTTCCTTTATGCGTCGAAAGTAAAAAAGATTATCCAAATCCAGCAGGCAAGGAATATGGATAAATATTTTGTGCAGCCTGGCGGTAAATTGTCCTCGCCATGCGAGCGGTTCCCAAGCCTTGAAACGTGAGTTTGACCCCTGCCCGTCAGGACGCGAATTGTCGCGTCCCCCGCCTGTGTTCCATTTCCGTAGGCCCTTTGTCGTCGCATAGAAAGGGTATTCACCATGATATTTGGCACACTAGCGGGGATTGATATATCCTCAGGCCTGGGCGTTGGGATTGTCGTAGCAGCTTTCGTAGGTGGGGCGGTGCTGTTCGTCATTGTCCGGGCAATAATAGACAAAGCCCGCCAAGCGACACTGGCTACCGAGCTTAGCGCGATACGAATCGCCGCTGACGCCGAGGCTCAGAAGATATGCGCCCAGGCTGAAGCCCAGGCCAAGAGCGAGTACCTCAAGCGTCGCGAGCAGTTCGATAAGGAAACCAAAATCACTCGCCAGGAACTGCGGGCTGAGGAGAAGCGCCTGGCCAAGCGCGAGGACAGCCAGGAGCAGAAACGAGACAACCTCGAGCGGCGAGAGCGGATGCAAGAGACGGCCGAACGCGCTCTGGCCGAGCAGGAAAAAGCCCTTGCCAATAAGGATCGGCATCTTAACGACCTGATAGGCCAGCAAAAGTCTCAGCTGATGAAGGTAGCCAACCTGTCCCCCGACGATGCCCGCAAGATAGTGCTTGAGCAAGTTGAGAAGGATGCCGAACAGGATGCCGCCAAGCTGGTCAGCCAAAAGTTGGAAGAAGCCAACGAAACCGCTGAAGTCCAGGCCCGCGAGATTATTCTCCAGTCCATTCAGCGTTACGCATCGGAGCAGACGTGCGACCATACGGTCTCCGCGGTGGATATTCCCTCGGACGATATGAAGGGCAGAATCATAGGCCGAGAGGGCCGAAACATCCGCGCGTTCGAGAAAGCTACCGGCGTGGATGTTATCGTGGACGACACGCCCGGCGTGGTCATCTGCTCTGCCTTCGACCCCGTCCGTCGCGAGATCGGCAGGCGGACGTTGGAAAGGCTGATTCAGGACGGGCGAATTCATCCGACGCGCATCGAGGAGATTACCTCGACCGTTCGGCAGGAGCTGAACAAGGAGATTCTCCAAGCCGGTAAAAACGCGCTCATGGAAGCTAATATCCACAGCCTGCACCCCAAGCTCGTTGAGCTGCTGGGCCGACTGCAATTCCGCACCAGTTATGGTCAGAATATCCTGCAGCATAGTATGGAAGTTGCGTACCTCGCCCAGGTGATAGCTGACCAGCTCGGGCTCAATGGCCAGGTTGCCCGCCGGGCTGGACTGCTGCACGATATCGGCAAGGCTGCCGACCACGAGGTTGAGGGAGGCCATCCGCAAATCGGAGCCGACCTGTTGGCCCGATACAGCGAGAAGCCCGAGGTTATCAACGCCGCCGCTGCCCACCATGGCGACATCGAGGCTGAGACAGTTTATACGCCCATCGTCCTGGCAGCTGACGCGATAAGCGCCTCGCGGCCCGGTGCCCGCCGAGACAGTCTGGAACGATACGTCCAAAGGCTGGAGAAGCTCGAGGGTATCGCGACCGCCTTCGAGGGCGTCAAGACCGCCTATGCTATCCAGGCGGGCCGCGAGGTTCGGGTAATCGTCGACCCGTCCAATGTGGACGATAGGTTGACGCAAAAAATCGCCCACGATATCGCCAAGCAGATCGAAGCCGAGATGGAATACCCCGGCGAAGTGCGAGTAACGCTAATCCGCGAAGTACGATGCGTGGACTACGCGAAGTAAACAAAAACGATTTGCACCATGAAGAGCATGAAGTCTTTTGAAAGTAAAAAATCAACTTCACGCTTTTCGTGGTGATCTTTGTGTTCTATGCGTTCTTTTGCGGTGAATTTGCGTTTTTTATCGCCGGGCTTTGAGCAGCTAAAATTACGAAAAGCTGGTGAGATATCTCACCAGCTTTTCGGCAGCGCCTGAGACTGTCTTTTTCAAAACCGTCCCGTCCTTGAGTTCTCTTCTTCGGCATTTCAGCGGGGGTAACTTTAATCATCCCACCCAGCCAAATATATCAGCTCAGGCAGAGCGATTATTTGCGTTGGGTGTTGCGGGTTGATTTGCGTTGGGCTAGGCTTGTCAGGGGGAATAGCACGAAGACTGTCGCGAAGGCAGCCAGGCCTGGCAGTGGGGGCAGCAGGCTGGTGAGGACTGCCCCTTGCAATAGTACGACGCCGCGGAGCATCTGCCCAGCGACCTGGTCTATCCAGTCCGGGTTCGACCAGTTTCGCACAGCGTTGCTGAAGTAGAGCGTCCGCGAGACCAGCCAGACTATCAGCCAGAGCGTCAGCCAAGTGCCTGCAGTACTCAGGCCTTGCCTCCAAAACGCGACGACCACCAGGCCCAGGCCCAGGCTGGCAACAATCGTGGGCGCCCATGCTAGCGAGCCTACCCGACGCTGAACCAGGCCCGGCGAGCGGTTGACTTTCGC
>JAOZNE010000019.1:5822-8703 GCA_029933955.1 Phycisphaerae bacterium | reverse complement strand
GTTTACTCGAACCGCTTAAGCAGCAGGCAGCCATTGTGCCCGCCAAAGCCAAAGCTGTTGGAGAGCATGATGTCGACCTTTTTTTCTCGCGGTTTTTGAGGTATGTAGTCCAGGTCGCACCCCTCGCCAGGCTCTTCGAGATTCTGGGTTGCTGGGAGGATTCCCTCTTTCATCGCCATCGCACAGGCAATGAGTTCCACGCCGCCGGAGGCTCCGAGCAGATGGCCTGTGGAACTTTTCGTGGACGATACGAGTAGCCCCGCCTTGGCGTAGTCGCCGAAGACTTTTTTGATAGCGGTCGTCTCAGCGATGTCGCCCAGGTTAGTGCTGGTTCCGTGCGCGTTGATATAGCCGACATCCTCCGGGGCGACCTGGGCGTCGGCCAGACACTTGGTCATCGCTCCCTTTGCTCCCTCGCCCTCGGGGTCCGGAGCTGTGATATGGTGTGCGTCGCAGGTCGCGCCGTAGCCTATCAGCTCGCCGTAGATTTGTGCGCCGCGTGCTTTTGCGTGTTCCAGTTCCTCAACGACCAGGCAGCCACAGCCCTCGCCCAGGAGAAATCCGTCGCGGTCTTTATCCCAGGGCCGGGATGCGTGGGCGGGGTCGTCGTTTCTGGTGGACAGGCCCTTGAGTGCGCAGAAACTGGAGAGTCCGATCTTCGTCAGGGCTGCTTCCGAGCCGCCGGTTATCATCAGGTCAGCTTCGTCGCGCTGGATAATCCGGGCTGCCTCGCCGATAGCGTGCGTAGCGGAGGCACATGCGGTTACGACGGCAAAGTTCGCGCCAGCCAGGCCGAACATAATAGCTACGTGTCCCCCAGCTGCGTTTACCATCAGCCTGGGAACGGTGAACGGGCTGACCTTGCCAGGCCCCTTGGCCATCAGGCGTTCGTGCTGGGTTTCGAGGGTTAGCAACCCGCCAATGCCGCTGCCGATAACGACGCCGCAACGCTGGCGGTTCTCGCTTGCGAAGTCGACCCCGCTGTCTCGCACAGCCTCAGCAGAGGCAGCCACAGCGAATTGGCTGAACCTGTCCATCCGCTTGGCTTCCTTGGCGGGAATTACGTCAGCTGGGGGGGCGTCGAAGTTTTTGACCTCGCCACCTATCCTGCTGGTGTATTCGTCCGCGGGAAAAAGCGTGATGGGCGCAATGCCGCTCGTGCCGTCCATCAGGGCAGCCCAAAAGTCCGACACCTTATGCCCAAGGGGGTTTACAGTCCCCAAGCCGGTAATAACCACACGTCGTCTGGCCATCTGATTCCAATCCCTTCACGAGGAGCCATGTGCCGCCGGGGTGGCTGGCTCTGGTCAAAGCAGGCGTGCTTGGCAACGAACCTCGCACAAAGACGAACTCCGCGCGCCGCAGCAACGCAAACAACTTCCGGAACAATCGCTTCAAGCTGCAGCGACACCAGGCCGCCCGCCGGGGCGCTATTCCTTGTTTACGTTGGCTGTGATGTGGTCGATGGCCTGGCCTACCGTCTGGATTTTCTCAGCTTCCTCGTCGGGAATGCTAAGCTCGAACTCATCTTCAAACTCCATGACAAGCTCGACCGTATCCAGCGAGTCGGCGTTGAGGTCGTTCACGAACGATGTCTCGCGCGTGATCTCACTCTTGTCGACACCCATCTGATCCGAAACAATGTCTATTACCTTTTCTTCAATTCCGTCGGACACTTGCGTGACCTCCCTGCTAAAAAATATTCCGTACTTTTCCTATCAACCCCAGCCAGGCCGGGATATCAGACACGGGTAACGCAACCCGCACCATGCTACGCAAAATTAAAATCAAAAACATTCGCCGCCAGCCAGTCCAGTTCTGGTCGTCGTTGGCGGGTACTATATAGCGGACTGCCCGCCGTTGCAACATTACTTTTTTACAAAGTTCGTCAAATATTAAATTGCCGCTATCGCTCACATTTTGCCTCAGCCCGAAGGGCTAAGTTATTCTGGTCTTTCAGGCCGATTAGTCAACCAGTCAACCAGTCCACCAGGCTACATGTGCATTCCACCGTCGATGCTCAGGGTTTGGCCTGTGATGTATTCGCTGGCGTCGCAAGCCAGGAACGCTACGCCCTTGGCGATGTTGCTGGGGTTGCCCATTTTCTGCATCGGTATCATCGTCAACGCGATGTCCTTAGCTTCCTGGCTGATCGCGTCGGTCATCTCGGTTTTGATGAAGCCCGGGCAGATGCAGTTAACCCGGACGTTACGCTTGGCCAGCTCCTTGGCTGCGGACTTGCTCATGCCGATCATCCCAGCCTTGCTGGCTGCGTAGTTGCCCTGGCCACGGTTGCCCTCCAAACCGCTGTAACTGGACATGTTTATAATCGAGCCGCACCGCTGACGCATCATCACCTTGCCAGCCTCGCGCGTGCCGATGAACGCACTCTTGAGGTTGACCTTCAGCACCAGGTCCCAGTCCTCGTCGCTCATCATAATGACGATATTGTCCCGCGTAATGCCGGCGTTGTTGACCATCACGTCAACTCGGCCATGCTTCTCGACGACGTCGCTGACGAGCTTCTCAAAGCCTTCGCTGTCGGTAACATCCAGCGCGACGGTAGCGAATTTATCGCAAGCCAGTTCCGCCTGGGCCTTTTCGAGATTCTCCGCTGAGATATCCACCGCGGTCACAGCCATGCCCACATCGAGCAGCTCCCTGCAAATCTCCAAGCCAATACCCCTGGCTCCGCCTGTTACGATCGCGACCTTCTCGTTATCCGGTACATTTTTAGATTTAGCCATTTTTCAAATCCTTTTCAAAAGTAGGTCATGCAACTTGTTGCATGACAGCTTGCAAAAATAAATTCGCCATGCAACAAGTTGCATGACCTACGGTTTGGGGAATGACACGGGGGGAAACCAGTCAACCAGTCAAC
>JAOZNE010000019.1:0-5722 GCA_029933955.1 Phycisphaerae bacterium | reverse complement strand
TGCATGACCTACGGTTTGGGGAATGACACGGGGGGAAACCAGTCAACCAGTCAACTAATCCACCAATTTTTCCACTGCTTCAAGCGTATTGACCTGCGTAACTTTTGTCTTGCGGTCGATTCGCCGCATCAGGCCTGTTAGCACCTTGCCCGGCCCGATTTCATAATACGAGTCTACGCCGCCAGCGAGAAGTTTTTCCATCGACTGCTGCCAACGAACCGCGCCGGTGAGCTGGGCAAGCAGTTTTTTGGGGATATCCGCTGCCGAGCTGTATTCCGTCGCATCGACATTGGCGACGACCGGAATGGTTGGCTGGGCGAAATCTACCTCCGCCAGGGTTTTGGCGAACTGCTCCGCCGCGTCAGCCATGATCTCACTGTGAAACGCCCCAGCGACCTTCAGCACCGTAGCTCCCCTGGCTCCGAATTCCTCAGCCTGGTCTGCAGCTCGCTGACAGGCTTCGTTTTCGCCGGAGAGGACGATTTGGCCGGGGCAGTTGAAATT
This sequence comes from Phycisphaerae bacterium, assembly GCA_029933955.1. Lineage (GTDB taxonomy): Bacteria > Planctomycetota > Phycisphaerae > SM23-33 > SM23-33 > B1-G9. Next base: position 5,218 of record JAOZNE010000019.1, on the reverse strand, counting down.
CGCGGGGGTGAGAATTTGGCCCTGGGCAACCTTCTCGCACAGAGCGGTAGCTTGGGCTTCGTCTGGGCCTATCAGGGCGACCATGCCGCTGGGCCTGGCCAGAGCGGCTGATTGCATCAGCTCGCCTCGCCGGGCTACGAGCTTGACGCCCGTCTCGAAGTTCATCGCCCCAGCTGCGTAAAGCGCGGTGTACTCGCCCAGGCTTAGCCCAGCCAGGACGTCAGCTTGGGGCTTGCCCTTGCTCCACAACGCGTCCAACGCAGCCAACATCGCGACGGAAACGGTGAAAATAGCAGGTTGGGCGATGTCCGTGCGATTGAGTTCGTCCTCCGGGCCTTCGAAGCAGAGCTGCTTTATAGCCAGCCCAGTGGCAGCCTCAGCCCGGTCGAATATCGCCGCCGCAGCTGGGATAGCTTCGCAGATATCCTTACCCATGCCAACAAACTGTGCACCCTGTCCCGGAAATATAAATGCGGTTTTACTCATCGTTGTCCCTGTGTTTGAAACAATGCTTGCCCGTCATCAAGAGTCCACGGATTACACGGATTTTTTTAACCAAAAAAACTCTGTGAAACCGAAGGTTCACTAAATCGCTTTTTAAGCCGTGAAATCCGTGGACTCCTATTGCCTATTGCCTGATCACAGTTTTATCGTTGCCCCAGCCCAGGTCAGGCCTGCTCCAAAGGCTACTATTATTACTGTCGAGCCTGGGCCTACGGCGCCTTTTTTTACCGCTTCGTCCATGGCCAGGGGAATCGACGCCGCAGACGTGTTGCCGTATCGGTCGATGTTGACGTAGACCTTGTCCATCGGAAAATTGTACTTGGAGGTAGCGGACTCTATGATGCGGATGTTGACCTGATGCGGTATGACCATATCGACGTCATCAACGCCCAGGCCACACTTTTCCATGCAGTCGCCCAACAGCCATTGCATCTTGTCCACGGCGAACTTGTAAACATCCCGGCCTCGCATTTTCACGTAGTGCAATTTTTCGTCCACGGTCTCGTGCGTAGTGGGGTGCCTGGTTCCGCCGCCGGGCACATGGATGAAGTCCCATCCGCTCCCGTCAGCTCCCATCACGGTATGCACCACGCCCTTATCAGGCTCGCTCGTCGGCTCGAGCACCACAGCCCCAGCTCCGTCGCCGAAGAGAATGCAGCTGCCCCGGTCGGTAAAGTCCGCCACCCTGCTCAGGCAGTCCGCCCCGATAACCAATACCTTTTCATACTTGCCGGTCTCGACAAATTGGCTCGCTGTGGTCAGGCCATAGACGAACCCGCTGCAAGCTGCGGACAGGTCGAAGGCTGGGATGTTTTTCGCGCCGATAGCGTCCTGGACGAAGCAAGCTGAGGCTGGGAATGGCATATCCGGCGAGACCGTGCCGCAGACGATGAGGTCCAACTCATCAGCCTGGATTTTCGCACTGGCCAGGGCGTTTTTCGCAGCCCGGGTAGCCAGCATCGAGGTCGTCTCGCCGTCGGAGACGATGCGTCGTTCTTTTATGCCGGTTCGCTTGGCTATCCACTCGTCGGAAGTATCGAGAATCTTCTCGAGGTCGTGGTTGGTCATAACCCTCTCGGGCGCAGCTGATCCGAATCCTGTGATTGTCGCTCGTACTGCACCGGGCATTCGATACTCCTAGCCTTGTGAGAGTTGTTGGACAATATGTTTGTTTACTTCGTGGGCCGCTACTTCCATCGAGACGCGTACGGCGTTCATGATACCCTTTGACTTGCTGGCTCCGTGGCAGATAATCCAGATTCCGTCCACGCCCAGCAGCGGTGCCCCGCCATAATCGTCCGAGTCGTGCAGGTGGGATATTTTGTCCAGCCCCTGCATTATGCGGTCTTTCTGGTCTGGCATGGTAGCTATCATGCCATGAACGAGACTTTTCAACAGCCCGGCTCCGATGCTCTCGACCAGCTTGAGGATAACATTGCCGACGAAACCTTCGCAGATCATAACGTCGCAGACGTCGCGGACGAGGTCGCCGCCCTCGACATTGCCGATGAAGTTTATATTCGGGTCTGCCCGGAGCAGCTCGGATGCCTTTTTGACCAGGTCGTTGCCCTTGCCCTCTTCGCCGCCGACGCTTAAGAGTCCGACGCGTGGGTTTTCCATGCCTCGGGCAGCCTGGTAATACAGCGACGCCATTACGCCATACTGATACAAATGCTGTGGCCTGCAGTTGACATTGGCTCCGACATCGCACAGGGCTACGGGCGTTTTCGCACCCGGAGCCAGCACTGTAATGCCAGGCCTCTGCACGCCTTCGAGCCTGCGGAGCATCATCTGGGCAGCGGCTACGCACGCGCCGGTATTGCCCGCGGAAATACAGGCGTCCAGCTTGCCCTGACGGTGCAGCTCGGTCATTACCACGATTGAGCTGTCGGGCTTGGCACGAATGGCGTCGACGGGAGACTCCGCCATGTCGATAGCCTGGGATGCGTGGACGACCTCGATGTGGCCACAGCCATCGCGCCCGTCAAGCTCAGCCCGAAGCACAGACTCCTCGCCAACCAGGACGATGACGTCGCCGTTGTTCAGATAAGGCTCAGCAGCGAGGGCCCCGGCGATTATCTCACCAGGTCCGCGGTCGCCACCCATGGCATCTAGACCGATGCGCATAGCTATTAGCTCTCCTTGTTGATTTTCAGACTCAGGCCAGGCCTGATGAACCCGCAATTATTGCAGGCTGCATGAGGCAATTTTGGCGAATTGCACTTGGGGCAATCCGCGTAGTTCACCGAACCCTTGGCGTCGTGGCTACGGCGCAAACGCGTCCGTGAACGACTCAATTTCTGTTTAGGTAGCATGTCTTAACACTCCATAAAATACGAAAACACGCCGCCAGTGGGCACGAAAGTATCCATACCCCGACGGCGCAAAGCGGCAAGCTACGGGCTTGACACCCCGTTGTCAAGAAAAAATGTTGAATAGGCAATAGGCAAATAGGCAATAGGCAATAGGCAAATAGGAGTCCACGGATTACACGGATTCTTTTTTATCAAAAAAATCCCTGACACCGAAGGTTCACTAAATCCGTTTTTGCTCCGTGAAATCCGCGGACTCTTGATGATAGGCAAGTAGAGACTCTTATTTCCTTATCCCAATTTTTCCTTTGCCCAATCCGCTGCGGCTTTTAATGCCTCGGGGAGTTTTTCGAGGTTTTTCCCGCCAGCCTGGGCGAGTGAGGGTTTTCCACCGCCCCCGCCTTCTACTATCGGAGCGATTTGTTTGACCCAGTCGCCCGCTTTGAATCCACTAGCTTTGACCAGCTCGTCGGAGACCATCGCGATCAGCAGGACTTTTCCGTCTTCCTCGTCCGCTCCGCCCAGGAAAACCGCCGCTGCTCCTTTTTGGCGTTGCTGGTCGCAGATGTTTCGCATAGCTCCTGCGTCCGCTGTTGCTGACCGGGCTACGAGAACTTTGCCCGCGGGAGTTTCCAGCGTAATTTCGTCGCTCAGCCCAGCTGGGCCCGCAGCTGCTGCAGGCTTCTTGCGGAGCTTTTTTATCTCCGCCTGCATCGCAGCTATCCGCTTGGGAATATCCCCAGCGGGAACCTTCAACAACGACCCAGCCTCTCGCAGGGTAGCGTCAGCCTGTTGCACCCACTCGACCGCAGCTGGGCCTGTAACAGCGGTGATTCGTCGCACGCCCTTGGCGACGGATTCCTCCGCTATGATCTTGAACAGTCCGACCTGGCCTGTTCGCTCCAAGTGAACCCCGCCGCAAAACTCGACATTATTCACCGCTGGGTCCGAGTTGGCCTGCGGGTCTTGGGTTCCCATGGCCACGACGCGGACGGGGTCTGGATATTTCTCGCCGAACACCGCACGCACGCCCGGAATCTTTTTCGCCTCCCCCAGCGGAAGTATTTTGGCGACAATAGGCTCATCCGCCCCAGCTCGCATGTTCACCAGCTTTTCGACCTGGGCGAGTTGCTCCGCGGTTACCGCGGAGTTGTGCGTGAAGTCGAACCTCAGCCGCTGACCGTCGACCACGCTGCCAGCCTGGCTTGCGCTCTCGCCCAGCACCTGCCCCAGCGCCCAGTTCAGCAGGTGCGTAGCGGTGTGGTTCCGCACGGTGTCCACCCGCCGACGACATAGATAGGTCGTGATGGTCTGGCCCGGCGATATTTTGCCCATGCGAACCCGCCCGGCATGCAGCACGCATTGGCCCATGACCTGCGTATCGCTGACATCAAAAGCTCCCACAGGCCCAACCAGCTCGCCGACATCGCCCACCTGCCCGCCAGCCTCGCCGTAGAAATTTGTGCGATCCAGCACGACCGCCGCCTCATCGCCTTCGTTCAGCTCACCAGCATCGACGAACTTGCCATCGGCTACCCAGCCCAGCACCTTGGCTTCGATGGGCTTGTCGCTATATTTGAAAGAGTCGTCCGTAGCAGGCAGGCCCACGACCTGCGAGGCTTTGAATTTTTTACTGCCGCCCGCGCTGGATACCTCGCGGTGCGCCTCCATCATCTCGATGTGCGAAGATTCGTCTACGCTTAGGCCCAGCTTCTCAGCCATGAGTTTGGTCAGCGTAAAGGGAAAGCCATATGTCGCGTGCAACTCGAACGAGATTTCGCCAGAAATTTCCCTGCCGCCGGCAGCTTGCACCTGCCGGGCCTGTCGCTGGAATAACGCCAAGCCGCGGTCGAGGGTTTTTGCAAAAGCTTCTTCCTCGTCCTTGATGACGCTGGTAATATAATCTTGCCGCTGGGCTATCTCGCTAAACGCGTCGCCCATTATCTCGACGATGACCGGCACGAGCTTGTGCAGGAATGTTCCCTCGATGTGCAGGTCTTGTCTGCCCACGCCCGCTGCCCGCCGAAGAACTGACCGCAATACGCTGCCCCTGCCGTCGTTGCTGGGCAGGATGCCGTCTGCGATGGCGAAGGTCAGACAGCGAGCATGATCCACGATTACCCGCATAGCTACATCGCCAAGGTTCTCCTCGTCCATGGCGTCGAATCGGTCATACGACTTCGGATTTTTGATTTTTGATTTCGGAATCGAGCCGTAACGATGCTCGGTCATTTTTTCTACCGCTTCGATAATCGGCACGAACAGGTCGGTGGCGTAGTTGCTTTTCTTGCCCTGCAGCACCTTGGCCACTCGCTCCAGGCCCAGGCCTGTATCCACATGTTTTGCTGGCAGCGGCTCGAGCGAGCTGTCAGCCAGGCGGTTGAACTGGATGAACACGAGGT
>JAOZNE010000425.1:0-1135 GCA_029933955.1 Phycisphaerae bacterium | reverse complement strand
CGGAAATACAGGCGTCCAGCTTGCCCTGACGGTGCAGCTCGGTCATTACCACGATCGAACTGTCGGGCTTGTTGCGGATAGCATCGACGGGAGACTCAGCCATATCGACAGCCTGGGATGCGTGGGCGACCTCGATGTGGCCACAGCCATCGCGCCCAGCCAGCTCAGCTCGAAGCACAGCCTCGTCGCCAACCAGGACGATAACGTCGCCGTCGTTCAGGTAAGGCCCAGCAGCAATCGCCCCGGCGATTATCTCACCAGGTCCGCGGTCGCCACCCATGGCATCTAAACCGATGCGCATAGCTGTTAGCTCTCCTTGTTGATTTTCAGGCTCAGGCCAGGCCTGATGAACCCGCAGTTATTGCAGGCTGCATGAGGCAACTTGGGCGAATTGCACTTTGGACAATCCGCATAGTTCACCGAACCCTTGGCATCGTGGCTACGACGCAAACGCGTCCGCGAACGACTCAATTTCTGTTTAGGTAGCATGTCTTAACACTCCATAAAAATACGAAAACACGCCGTCCGCGGGCACGGAAGTATCCATACCCCGACGACGCAAAGCGGCAAGCTACGGGCCTAACACTATTTTGTCAAGAAAAAATGTTGAATTAGGGATTAGGCAAGTAGGGAATAGGCAAATAGGAGTCCACGGAGTCCACGGATTTTTAGAAGAAGATTACACGGATTCTTTTTTTATCAAAAAAAATCCACAGCCATCCCATAACATGATGGATAGACAGCTCCGTAGGAGCTAAAGCAAAAAAAATCGTGAACAGTTACGTTTTAATTATCTGTGTGCATCCGTGTTTATCCGTGGTTCTTGTTTTCGTGTGAACGGTTACAAAATGTTGAATTAGGGATTGAACACGGGCGGTAATATGTTGAGCTATATTTGTTGCATTTACAACATGGCTTTTCGCAGGGAGCTTGTCTTGGCTTGGCGTGGGGGGTATAAGGGTTGATTCACAGTCTAGTCGAGGAGAAAAAACCATGGCCTGTAAACCTACGATATTGGTAACCGAAACGCTGCAACCAAAGGCGATGGCGTATTTGCGCGAGCGGGCTGAGGTCGTCGAGTCTACGCCCCAGCAGGTGGCGGAGCATATCGGCGGCGCTGACGGGCTGGTCGTTT
>JAOZNE010000424.1:0-1135 GCA_029933955.1 Phycisphaerae bacterium | reverse complement strand
GCCGAAACGACATACATCCATTGCCCCCGTCGCCAGCCTGGACGGAAATGTCGATCTCGTCGACGAACATCGCTCGAGTTACCGGTGCATTGTGGGTCATGGTTTCAAGGGCCGAGATTGTACCCGCCAAAGCTGCGCCGGACAAAAACTTTTTGTAACCGTTCACGGTTTTCTTCAGCCCAGGTCGGGTGGCGTGGCTACACCGCGGCTGTTTGTAGGGTAGCCTGTGGGGGCTGCCCCCGTGTCATTCCCGCGCAGGCGGGAATCCAGAGGTGCTCGCCGGGTTTCAAACTTGTCCGAGGAATGACAAGGAAAAGAAAACAGAAAAAATATGGGCGAGATGCCCATGCTACGGGGAGCCATAGCTGAGGGTGGCTGTGCTACGAAAAAAAAATAAAAAAAGTTAAATTCCCTGTTTGACAGAGCTTCGATGTTTGTTATACTTTGCGATTCTGTTTCACCGCCATGGTGTTGGTGCGTCCGCATTCGGGCGAGCGAGCTTGTGGCGGAGGACGGATGACGGTCGGCCCTGCTCGGCAGTGTGGCGTTTTTATAGCGCTTTGTCGCAGGCTGCCTGCGGCGTAGTTGGCTGCTGTAGCTCAGTGGTAGAGCGCGTCCTTGGTAAGGACGAGGTCAAGGGTTCGACCCCCTTCAGCAGCTGTGTGAAGTATTTTGATAGCCTGGCCTGGGTTGTTGGTCTGGCTTGGTCGCTGGAATGCTTCGAATATAAAATTAGTAAACAAAAGGGCGGTGAGCCGAGGTCGGCTCCCCTGGCGATTTTGAGAATCGAAAAGCCTTATTGAATCTTGAAAAAACCTTTAGATTTAGGAGTAAACTGTAATGGCTAAGGAAACATTCAACCGCAGCAAGCCGCACGTAAACGTCGGAACAATTGGCCACGTTGACCACGGCAAGACCACTTTGACCTCTGCAATCACCGCTGTCCTCGAGGCCAAGGGCCTGGCCAAGATGAAGGGCTACGACGATATCGCCAAGGCGTCAGAGTCCCAGGGTCGTCGCGACCCGACGAAGATTCTCACCATCGCTACGGCGCATGTCGAGTACGAGTCGGAAAAGCGGCACTACGCCCACGTGGACTGCCCTGGCCATGCTGACTATGTCAAGAACATGATCA
>JAOZNE010000018.1:0-16106 GCA_029933955.1 Phycisphaerae bacterium | reverse complement strand
CCAGAACGACATTGCGTGGATTTATCGGCCAGGCGATTGAGCCGGGCGGCATCGCCAGGCAAGCTCTTCTATCGGCTGGCGCGACAGGCCGTGCGGGTCGAGCCTGTTCCATTCCATTTGCTGGCCAACCACAAGAAATAGTGGTCGGTGGAGTCAAGTAAATACCCCCTAAAAAAAATCCGTGTAATCCGTGGACTGTTTTTTCTATTGCCTGTTGCCTATTTGCCAATCACGTTTCCTGGATTTCTTTTGTTTTGGCTTCGAGTATTTCGGTAACTTTCTTTTCGTAGTCGTTGGTGAGTTTTTGGATAGACTCTTTGCCCTTCTTGGCTTCGTCTTCGGTCAGGTCTGACGCTTTTTGTTGAGCGTCGGTTTCCTTGTTGCCGTCGCGTCTGGCGTTGCGGATAGCTACGCGCGCAGCCTCTGCCATTTTCTTGACTTGCGAAGCCAGCTGATTCCGCCGTTCTATCGACAGGGGCGGCACGGTCAGGCGGATTACCTTGCCCTCGCTGCTGGGGGTTATGCCCAGGTCGCTAGCCTGGATAGCTCGCTCGATGTCCTTTAGGCTGCTCGGGTCGAAGGGCTTGATGATAATCATATTGGCCTCTGGCGTGGATATCGTCGCAAGCTGACGCATCTCCGTCGGCGAGCCGAAATACTCCACCTTGATGTGGTCCACCAGCCCCGCAGAAGCTCTGCCCGTCCGAATACCCCGCAACTCCTTGCGAAGATACTCCAAACAGGTTTCCATATTGTCTTCAACCGTAAAAAGAATTTCATCCATAATAATACCTGCCTTTTGTGCCTACTACATTTTTTGGAAGAAGTTACCGGAAAACATATTAGCCTAACTTGTCGAATCGTGGAAGCGGTTTTTTTCACGAACGCCCCGCCAGCTGTCCGCGGAAAAAATGGCTACTTGCGTTTGGCCCGTGGGGGTGCTATTCTGCCGGGCTTGTTTCAAGAAACTAAAAACGCGAAGGAGTTACCTTATGAGCGATGAATTGGCCTATGTCCTTATCACACCGTACAGTCTGTGCAAAAGTCGCACCGGCGGAATTATCAGCCGAGTACTGGCCCATACCAAACTGGAGTTTATCGGCGCGAGAATGTTCGTGTTTTCCGACGAGTTCCTCGACGCCTACAAAGAAGTCCTCTGCGGTGCGGATATGGACCCTGCCGTCAAACAGGCATGGCACGATTATGTGGACAACAAGCTCCGCCAGGACAACCCGTACAACATGCTGCCCCGCTGTATGCTGCTGTTGTTCCGCGGGCCAAACGCTGTGCGACATATAAAGGAAGATGTTGTAGGCTCGTTCACAGAACAGCTCGCCGGCGATACGGTCCGCGGCACGTTTGGCGACTTTATCCGCGACGAAAACGGCAAGATTCACTACTTCGAACCGGCAGTTATCACAGGCTGCGACCCTCAACTCAACGGCGAACAACTCAAACTCTTCGCCAAATATGCCAGCACCGACGGCGGCGTGCTCGAGGGACAAATCGAATACGGGAAGGGCGATGTGCAGACAACGCTCGTGATGCTCAAGCCCGACAACTTCGAACGCCGAAGCAGAAGGCCTGGCAATATCATCGACACCTTTAGCCTGACCGGACTGAGAATCGTCGGAGCAAAACTCTTTAGCATGACCGTCGCACAGGGCGAAGATTTTTATGGCCCGCTGAAAAATATCTTCGTCAAAAAACTCAAATTCCTCGTCTCCAAGCGGGTAAACGAAAGGCTGGGCGACGCGTTCGCATTCCCGTTCACCGAGGACGACGCCGAGACGATAGCTGACATGTTCGCCGAGCGAAACGCCACCTACGAATTCAACAAAATCGTCGAGTACATGACCGGCGTGAACCCGGACGCTATCGGTGAAGACGAAAAAGCCTCCACCAGCAAGGCGCGGTGCCTGGCTATGCTGTACGAAGGCGTCGACGCCATCGAAAAAGTGCGAACCGTCCTGGGCTCGACAGACCCAAGCAAAGCTGAGCCTGGCACAGTGCGGAGCGACTTTGGACGAGACCTCATGCGCAACGGCGCACACGCGTCGGACTCGCCGGAAAACGCGATGCGCGAACGGAAAATCGTAGGCCTGGCCAAAGACAGCGAAGGCGAGACCTGCGATATCGCAAACATTATTAACGAATATCTCAGCTAAAAAATGTAGCACAGTCACCCCCGGCTGTGAAAATTTGGCCTTATAAAAAACACAGCCGAGGGCGGCTGTGCTACATGATGCTCATTCAAACTAGCCTGTTTGGCCAAACCGGACGGTTTGAGGAAGTAATATGACTTTGCAAATAGAGACTATATCGCTCGGGCCGTTGGAGACGAATTGTTATGTCCTTTGGGCAGACGGGGAGCCAGGCCTGGCTTGGCTGGTCGATATCGGCATGTGGTCCAAGCCTTTGGTCGAGCTGCTGCGAGGCCGCCAGCTGACCCCCAGCCGCATCCTGCTAACACATGGCCACGGCGACCACATCGGCGGGGTCGAGTATATCAAACAGACATACTCACAGGCGATTCTCTGCTGTCCAGACGGGGACAAGGAAATGCTCACCAGCCCCGAGCTGAACCTCTCTGCCACTTTCCTGATGGGCATATCCTCGCCGGAGGCTGATGAAATTCTTCGCCCCGGCGACGAGTTGAACCTCGGCCAATTGCAATGGCAGGTGCTGGACACGGCAGGCCACACGCCCGGCGGGGTGAGCTTTTATTGCCCCTCCGCCGGGGTTGTTCTTACCGGCGACGCGCTGTTCGCAGGCAGCATCGGGCGAACCGACATCCCACGCGGCGACGCGGAGCTGCTGGTCGAAAACATCCGCAAGAATCTGCTGACTCTCCCCGGCGAGACCCGCGTATATCCGGGCCATGGCCCCGCTACAACCATCGCCGCCGAGCTGGCCAACAACCCGTATGTACAATAACCCGTAGCGTGTAGCACAGCCGCCTCGGCTGTGGTTGTTTCGTAACATGGGCGTCTCGCCCATGTATTTTCCGTTTCTGCCATACAACCCAGGCACTTATTTGCCATGTTTACTATAGCCACAGCAAATAAGTGCTGGGCATGACCTGCGAACTAAACCTGTTCCAGTTTTTCCCGTAGCCACCCGGCGGAGATTCCACTAACAGTAAATTCTTTATGCGGGCTGGTCAAGCCAGCAGAGACAGCTACATCGCGACGGCTCACCCCAAGCGACCGGGCCAATATTTCCGCGATGGCCCGGTTCGCCCGGCCCCTTTCCGGAGCCGTGGCTGTGGCTATTTTCAGAGCGCCGCCCAGAACCCCGAGGACTTTATCCCGCGATGAATTCGCCGTAACCTTCACCGCCACCACAGCCCCGCCTGGCACATCGCGAATGTCGAGTTTATCGATGTCTTTCATAGAAATCGCTACAAGCTATAACCAGCCCGGAGCGTTTTTTTTACTCCAACATGCCAGCGGTTTTTGCATAGTCAAACACTCCCCCGGCATCGACTATCTCAGCTACATCACCCAGCGATTCCAGCTGATAACTCTGGCCTGTCGTGAGATTTTTCACCAGGGCAGTCTGTGTGTCCAGCTCGGCCTGGTCGCCTGTGGAGAACTTTTCCACCAACCTATCAGCCGTCTCGAACGGTGCGCAGTATCCGCCATTGACGCAGTTGCGGAAAAATATCCGCGCGTAGCTTTCCGCTATCACCACGCCGCAGCCTGCCTCGGCGATAGCCAGTGGAGCGTGCTCGCGCGACGAGCCACAGCCGAAGTTTCGACCAGCCACGATAAGGGAAAACTCGCTTCGGAAGGAGTCTTCCGCGGTAAACTTCACCCCGCCGCCCGGCAAACCCGACTGCCCCTGCGGCACGCCGCTCATGGCATATCGCCCAAAAAACTTCCGCTCGTCAGCCTCAGCTGGATTGTAGCTGAGAAACTCCGCGGGGATTATCTGGTCGGTATCGATATTGTCGCCGACGACAAACACCTTGCCTTGTATTATTCGTTCCATGGCTAGATGATAACACACACTCCGCTACTGAACAAGCCCAGGAAAACAGGCAAGCTGGGAATAGGCAATAGGCACAAACTTCCCCCTATTCTCTACTTGCCTATTTGCCTATTGCCTATATGCGTGTGTGAGATTTTTCCATGGCTTTCCGTAACTATTGTTTTTGTACAGATTTTAGCCGTGTTTTGTGGCATAAGATTTACTTCGGATTTCAGATTGCGGATTTCGGATTGTTTCGCGAAACCAGCTCAATCCGAAATCTGAAATCCAAAATCCGAAAATTGCCTCGGATAACAATCCAGTTTTATGTCCGCACACGATGCCCAATGGTAAGACCAGGATTTAATTTCGCTCACCTATATGCCTATTTCATGGTTCCTTTTTCCGTAAAAGTTATTATGCTGGTGTGCTATGTCGGACTTCAAAATCATAGTTTTCGATCTGGACGGAACGCTGACCAACCCCGAGCAGGAGATGCTCGGAGCGGCAGCCTATGCGCTGGAGCATTTCGGTATGGAAAACATCGACCCGGAAAAGCTCAGGCTATTTCTGAAAGTTCCGCTTCTGCACTGTTTCGAGGAAAATTTTGGCCTGACCCACGACCAGGCGAACAAAGCCTTTCAGCATTACTGGTATTATGCGGGTACTTTTGGCGTGCAGAAAAATGTACCTTACGAGGGCGTGCCCGAGCTGCTTGCTGAGCTGAAAAATCGCGACAAAAGAATCGCCATCGCCACCGCTCGGAAAACCAACAACGCCCGGCAGATAGTCAAAGCCAACAAACTCGACAGCTATTTTGAACACGTCATGGGTGCCAGCGAGGAAGACGATCGGCGAACAAAGAAAATGATTATTTTCGACCTGCTCTGCAAGATGGCTCCTTATGAGGATAGCCAGGTCGTTATGATAGGCGACCGCGTGGTCGATATTCAAGGTGCCCATGACAACGGCATTAGCTCCATCGCGGTAACGTTTGGACAAGAGCCTCGCGAAGATTTAGTCAAAGCCAATCCAACATACCTGGTGGATAGTGTGCAGGAAATGGCCAGAATTCTGCTGGATTAGAATGGGCAAATAGGCAACAGGCAAGTAGGGGACAGGCAATAGTGCGGAGGGAAACAGCAAATGATGAATTTCGAAATCCGAATTCCGAATCAATGACGAATTCCGAATGACGAAAAAATGACCAAGGCCCAATAAAGATACACAGATGAGCTGATTGCAAAACTATTCGGGAATGTAGCACAGTCGCCCTCGGCTGTGTTGAACTTGCTATATTTACAGTGTTTTTTACACAATCTTCCCAGCCGAGGGCGGCTAGGCTACATTTTTGCAATTAGCTCAGATTACACGGATTTTTTTTTAAGAAGATTACACCGATTTGTTAATCAAAAAAAATCCGTGTAATCTCTTTTCAATCGGCGCAATCCGTGGACCGCTGTTTTTGCTTTTACTGATTACTGATTACTGATAACGACAGGCTGAATGAAGTCGCTTGACAGAATTGCCCGGTTTGTAATAGAATGTTTCGCGATGGCTGAGGTTGATGTTGACAGCAGGCATGTCGCGGTAAATTGAATATCCCGGGGCCGTAGCTCAGTTGGGAGAGCGACGCGTTCGCAATGCGTAGGTCGAGAGTTCGAATCTCTTCGGCTCCAGTGTTCCAACCCTCAGCTCTGAGAAAGGGCTGAGGGCTTGGCTCGTTTTCAAAACACGAATACCACGATTTTTTTATTCGTGCCATTCGTGTTCCGCTGTTTTTGCTTTTATCGACAACCAAAAACTTTTATCTTTGTGTTCTATGCGTTCCTTCGCGGTGGATTTTTTGCTTTTACTGACAACTTTTTCTGGAGTTTGCTGTGGGACTTTCGGGGAAGAAAATTGCGATAATGCTCGACGAGCAGTACCAGGAGATGGAAGTCTGGTATCCGTATTATCGTTTCGTTGAAGCCGGTGCGAAGGTCGACCTCATCGCCCCTCAGGCCCAGCGGGAGTATCATTCCAAACTCGGTTATCCGTGTCGCTCGACCTACTCAGCCCAGGAGGTTCGCGGCGACGCCTACGACGCTGTGATTGTCCCCGGCGGGTGGTGCCCGGACTTTATGCGACGCAGCGAGATGATGATAGGCTTCATTCAGCAGTGCGTCTCAGCGGAAATTATCCTGGCTGCGATCTGCCATGGCGGGTGGATGCTCTGCTGCACCGACGCCCTACGAGGCCGACGCGCGACAAGTTTCGTCGCTATCAAGCACGACATGATAAACGCCGGCGCCAAGTGGGTGGACGAGCCTTGCGTGGCGGATGGAAACGTGATAACCGCCCGCAAACCCGACGACCTGCCAGCCTTCTGCCTGGCTATCGCAAATGCCCTGACCAAAACGTGACATGATGACGTGATTAAAAAAAATTTTTTTCTCGCTTTTTTTTTGCATTGGCGGTATAAGGGGAAGCTGTTGGAACCGGAGGAGTTCGAGAAAAGTTCTCGATCCGTCCGGTGAACTCGATTGGCACGTGAGTTCTTCCATGGTTTTGTACCAGGTTTTTTTGTCAGGCGGGTGTTCTGCGTGGCTTGTGGAACCTTGGGATACAAAACTGTGGGGTCGGTGTGCTTTTTCATAGGAGCCATTACAATGGCGACAGGTACAGTGAAGTGGTTTAATGACACCAAGGGTTACGGATTCATCACCGGCGATGACGGCACAGACGTGTTTGTGCATCACGGCGATATCATCGGCGACGGCTTCAAGTCGCTGGCTGAAGGCGAAGCCGTCAGCTTTGACGTAACGCAAGGCGAGAAAGGCCCCAAGGCTACGAACGTCCGCAAGGGCTAGTATCTCGCAAGGTCAAAACAAGAAGCGCCGGCCCGGATGGGTCGGCGTTTTTTTTTCGCATCTCGCGGGTTTTTATTTTTACTGATTACCGGTAGCCCGGTGTCGTGGAAAGCCTCAGCCTTCTCCCGTATCATTCCCGCGAAGCTCGTCCTCGACCTGATCGGGGAGCGGGAATCCAGGGGTTTGTCCAAATATACATGGATTCCCGCCTGCGCGGGAATGACAAAGAAAAAACATGGGCGGGACGCCCATGCTACGTGTCAGGTTTTTATTGAGTCGAGCATTAGTACCGACGTTGGGCCGAAGATTAGGACAGGTAGGAACGCTCCCCAGAAGTCCGGCAGGCCCATGTACCTCGCGGCGTAGATGAATATGTAAAACACGCCGACCATCAGCACACACAGCCCAGCGGATGCTTTGATGTTCCGCTGGCGGGAGAGGATGAACGGCAAGCCCAGCAGCAGCATTATCAGGTTGTTCAAAGGCTCAGCGAAGCGGATGTATTTGGTCATTCGCACAGCTCGGGGGTTGTTGGCTCGCTTTAGTTTCAGCAGCGAGGTCAGCTCGGAGCTGGACATATAGTCCAGCCAGCGCCCCGCCTGCCTAAGTCCAAGCTCGCTTGGCGTCAGGTCGGACTCTCGAAATATCCTGCCCTCTTCCAGCACCCATTTAGACTCGCGCGGGTCGCCGCCAGACCAGGTCGCGCTGCTGGCCAGGATCATCGCGAGCACATCCTGGCCATCTTTGGTGCGGAACACGAACTTAGGCCTGTCCAGCCTGGCTTGGCCATAGACGTTTTTCACCTCGCCCGTTTGCGGGTCCGTTACTGTTTTCAAAACAGGCCAACGGACAAACTGCTCTGCCCGGATGGTCATGTTAAATTCCGGATCATCGAGCGATATATTCCTGGCTCCGCGGATCCGATTGGCTGGGGGCACGGAGTCTCGCTTGCCCGCTTGTTTCTCCCGGCGACATTCAGCTACCAGCGCGTCGACGATTTTCCCAGGCCCGATAACGGTCGTGACAGCGTCGGTGGTCTGGTTCTGCCGCCAAACTCGCTCGCCGGGCTTGGCTACCTTCGCCAACTCGCCGTCAGCGGCAAGCCAACCCGAGAGTTCCCTGCCCGCCTTGTCTATCAGCACGCCGGGGGTAGCCTGCTTGGCAAGAAGATGTCCGAGGTAATTGAACTGCTCGTCGCGAAAGATAGCCAGGGGATATTGCATCGTTTCCGTGCTCGTAGCATAATTGCCCGACCACCAGACCGTCCTGTCGCCGTCGGAAAAAAATCGTATCTGGAACCAGTCCTTGCTGCTTTGGCTGTCCGCTGAGCGTATGAGCTTGTCCTTGACGTTGGGTATGACGAACTCCTGGTCGATAATAATCAGCCCGCTCATAGCGATGGCGCAGAGTATGATAGGCCAGACCACGCGATGCAAACTCACGCCCGATGCGAGCATAGCGGTCAGTTCGTTGGAGTGGTTCATCCGGGCCATGGTGAAAGCTGCAGCGGCGACGATGATAATGCCTCCCATCTGCGTGATATAGACGAAGGCGTTGAAAAAATAGTAACTACATATATACGCCGCTACGCTTAAAATCCCCTCGTCGCTCTCGGTGAACTCGTCCATCTGCGTGAACATATCCACGACGACCCGCAGCGTCATCATCACGATAAACCACATCAGCAGTGAGTGCAGAAACGTCCGCACGATATATCTGTCGAGTGTTTTAACTATCATCGTTTGCCCAGTCGATAGTAGATTACAATGTCTATCAGCAGCAGCGCAGCCATGCCGCCCCAGATAACGATATAGCCGCCCGTCGTGGATGAGTCCGGGTTGGATATCATCCGCTTGCCCATGAGGATCATCACTATTATTCCCGCAGCTGGTATCACTGAAATCGCAAAGGCGGTGAGAAACTGTCCGCCGCGGGATATCACGCCCAAAGCTGCGCCCATGGCGACCAGCAGCGCGCAGCTGAGTCCGTAAGCTATGCGGAAGTTCATTTCCGCTTCGATTTGGCCTCGGATTTTCGCGGTGCGGTGTTTGGTCAGGCTGTCGATGCCAGCTATAACTCTGCGGCTGGTCGTGAAATCGCCGGGCCTCTCCAGCAGATCGACCATGGGCACCTGCTCAAACTGTTCGTCCCTTGGCAGTGGCAGCGAGCCTGAGTCCCAGCGACTTTTGCGGGGCGCCTCGGACTGCCTGTCGACAAGCCTGCCAGGCAAACGAAGCCTGCCCATCAGCTCGATCATCAATGTGTTGCGTCGCCGAACCGGGTCCCACGAAGCTACGACTTTGCCACGGTCAGCTTGGTACAACATCTCGCCCTTCTCGTCGTGCAGCCTGACCGCGACACGCTTGGCCAGGCCTGAGGCCCCCTTGCCCGAGGTCAAAATGACGGTGTCCCTGCTGAGCTTGGCCCGGCCGGCTGAGATATCATACGTGCGGCCGCCCGAGCGAATTCGACCATATACTCCGCCATCGTTGACCGCGTCTGTTAGCTCCTGCAAAATTCTGCTTCGGCGGGTCTGTTTGCGGTACCGCTCCATCTTGCTCTTTATCTCGGAATGCTGCGTCGGGTCGCGGTACATACTGATAAGCGAGCCCCAGTCGAAAAAGGCGGGCTTGTCCTTGCTGGGGTTGTCCAGCTCGAAATTCATCAGCGAGCCACTCTTCAACTCGCCCTGGATGCTGGCTTTGTTCGTGATAGGCCCGACGGGATTTTCCATCGCGACCGAGGCGTAGTACTTACCCGTGCCCTCGTCGCGCTTGACATTCAAAGCGGCGGACTTGGCTACGAGCACATCCACGAGCGGCGCGACCTTGCCGGTCTTGGGGTCTCGCCGCAATGCAAACCGACCAGCTACCACGCCGACGAGAACATCTTTGTCCTCGTCCACCTGCGTCGCGTGGACGATGATGGTGTTGGAACCCTTGTCGAATTTGACATGGCTTTCTTTTTGGATCAGATGATAGGCGATTCGCCGGATATTCT
This sequence comes from Phycisphaerae bacterium, assembly GCA_029933955.1. Taxonomy (GTDB): domain Bacteria; phylum Planctomycetota; class Phycisphaerae; order SM23-33; family SM23-33; genus B1-G9. The sequence continues at coordinate 6,279 of JAOZNE010000018.1, read as the reverse complement.
GCATGACGGTTCGCTGGGCCTGGCGGGCCATGCCCGGGGATACGAAGTTCGTCAGCGTCAGCGTGATAATCGAAACGCCCAAGCCCAGTGCCAGGGCGGGCTTGAGCATAGCGAAAACCGAAATTCCGCTAGCCCGGCAGGCGAGCATCTCGCGATCCTGACTGAATCTGCCATAGACGATGGTCGTGGCGAACAGGGCGGCGAAAGGCAGGGTGAGGGTAACCATCACCGGCAGCGTATAGCCAAACAACATGCCGACCTGCCCCGCAGCCAGGCCACTTTTGCGCAGCGGCTCGATGATGGCGAATACCGTCATCACCATCGTAAAAGACACGACCGAGAGACACGTTATCCGCAGCAGGTCGCGACCTATATATGTATGTAAAGTTCGCAGCACTTTTCAGTAACCAGGTTTTGTTGGTTTTTTTACAAGGCCAGGCTCGCCCACGCTCACCGAATACTCTACAGCCTGGCAGGGTCGCAGTCCACGATATTATCGACACGATATTCCTGACGCGTGCGAGATTAAAAATCGCGGGAGTTTGCAAAGGAGGTAAAAGTAGGGTATAAGAATCGTAACAAGGCGGTGTATTTGAATCGGTTGACGCTACGTAGCCAATAGATCAGCTGAAGCTCTCAAAACGACCCTCACAACGGGCTACAACATGCTTGTTTGCAGAATTGTAGCGAGAGATTCAGCCTTCCAAGCTGAATGTTGTGAGTTCGACTCTCATCGTCCGCTATGCCAAAACCCTACAGACATAAAATTGGAGAAAGCGACAATGCCAAAAGGCAATGCAATTGCAGGCCAGTCCGGCGGGCCTACCAGCGTTATTAATTCTTCGCTGGCGGGTATCGTCAAGGCCGCTAAAGATGTTGGCGAAATCACCGGCGTCTTCGGCATGAGGTGGGGCATCGAGGGTTTCATGGCTGGGGATATCGTCGACCTCGGAGCGGAGGACAGGTTCGCCAATGTCGAATACGGCGTGATGGTTTCACTCTGCCGTCAGCCTGACCCGCAGTACAAATGCACCACCGGCACCTCGCCGCTTTGCGATGTAGCTGTCCGGGCCAAAGAGGGCAAGCGCCTATTACGCAAGGCTGTGCGCGAGGAGTTTCGCTACAAGGCTGAGCCTGGTCAATATATGATTATCGCTCGCGATGGCAAGCCCTGCAAAGTGTCCGCAGAGGAAGCTCTCCGCGAGGCAGAACAAGGAAAAGATACATAACCCCATACCGAAAGGATTAAACCATGAATTCACAAGACAAGAAGTACACCGAGTTCGCACTTTGTCGCGAGATGCTCGACACAGTTGGTGTCGTTGACAATTTCGACCCAGCCCGCACCGAGAAGGTCGCCAGGGATATCGCCAAAGCCGGCAGCGTAATGTTGACGGGCGAAGGGTCGAGCCGAATCTTCCCAGCCAAGAACGCCATCCGAAAGTCGCTCGCATGGGGCCTGGATTTGCAGGTTATTACCGAAGGCTCGCACCAGGGAGCCACCTACGACCTGTCCAGGTTCGCAACCTTCGCAGCGTCCAATTCCGGACGAACCAAAGAGGTCGTCAGGCTTCTGCAAAAACTCACATCCCAAGGCAACAAAAATTGCTATGGCCTGACCGCCAAGGAAGACAACCTCCTGAAAGATTACACCGCTGAGACGTTCGTGCTAAACTGTGGCTGGGAGGAAGCGGTAGCTGCGACGAAATCCGTCGCGGAACAAGCTCTTTTCTACCAGTCGATTCTTTCGCACATCGCCGGGCGAGATATGCAAACCGACCTGGCTGGGCTTGGCGAGAAAATTCAAACCGCTCTGTCGTTGGAAATCGACCCGGAGATAATCAAAGCAGCAGCCGGTGCGCGGAACATTTATTTTGCGGGGTACAACGACGGCGTAGCTGAGGAGCTGACCCTTAAGACCAACGAGATTACGCGCAAAACGTCGGACTTCCTCGAAGGCACCTACGCTGCCCACGGCATCGAAGAGGTCATGGATGCCAGCGATATCATCTTCGTCGTCGAGCCATTCATAGACGAGCTGCCCAAGTTCCAAAAGGTGCTCGTCGACGGCGTGGGCTTGAAGGTTATAACCATCGCTACGCAACAAACACAAATGCCGACGATTCTCCTGCCCGACGCTGGCGAGATGAACCCCTACGTTTTCCTGGCTGCGGGGTGGAACATCCTGGTCGAGATAGGCCTGACCCTGGGCATAAACCTGGACAAGGCCGAGCGCGCCCGCAAAATCGGAAACGAATATACAGGCTAGTTAAAACTCAGCCAGGCCTGCGCCTTCTGTGGTTGTGCAGGGGATAATCGCGGGCTTGAGATTGTTGGGCTTGTAGTAATGTTTGGTCAGGGCTTTTTGAATAGCTGGGACGGACTCCTTCGTCGCCAATATCATAATACAGCCTCCCAGCCCGGCACCGGCTATCTGCGCGCCAACCACGCCGTCAACCCCGCAGGCGACGTCAACCATTTTGTCTATCTGCGGCGTGCTGCACGCATAGCCACCAGGCTGCATGTAAAGCTGAGCGTTTAGCACAGCTTCGGGAGCCTCGCTGCCGAGGTTCGTAATAAGCCTGTTCAAATATTCATCGCTGCAATTTTCCGCAAGCGTTGCATAATCGCCGCTGGCGGTGGGGCGACTTACCCGGTCGCCGTCATGGCTGACTTTCATCAGCGTTCCAAACTGTTCCAGCCTGCCAGCCTGGAGGTAATCCATACACATTTTGCTCCTCGCGATTTCAGCGGCACCAAAGAGCAGCACGCCCCGTATATTATATTGTTTAGGCTTGGCGTGCGTCGCAAAATTGGCCCGGATCAATTCGGCGTGCTCAGCGGAGAGCATTTTTTTGATATCCTGACGGGTCATAAACTGCGGAACTTTCAGCAGCATCCTGTAAATATCGCTTATCGAACAGCCTAGTTTTTGCGGATCGATATCGCGAACATATTCAAGCGCGGGGCTAAGTTGCGGGCATCGCTGTTTTAGCAAAGCCAGGCCCAGATTATAACTGGCGATACGTGAGTTGAACCGGTCTTTCGCCGAGCCGCTCTTGGGCGCCTTGACATGGCTGTTGGCGATGATCACCTGATAATTGGCTGGAGCTTCTACGGTATTTTCAACCCGAAACGGCAGATACCCAACCTGCGCGATTTTACCTCTTTGACCAAGGTATATCGCAGCGTGGTCGCCCGCGCCGCCCCTTGAGCCGACGAACCATTCACCCTGGCCGCATAAGTCGATAAACTGCTGGCTGGTAAGTTCAAAATTGTTCAGAGCAATCGCAGCCTGCAGCGTGGCTACCACTATGGTGGAGCTGCTGCTAAGCCCAGCTGCTATCGGCACGTCGCCCGTTACAGCCAGATTCAACCCCTTGACCTTCACATCCTGATACTGATGCTGCAGCCGGAGCATCGCAGCCTTGATATAATTCCCCCAATGGCCCGCGGATGAGTGGAGCATGTTGCGAACCCAATCGCTATTGACAAAGTTTATCCAGTCCGTCCACGCGAATTGGCCTATCAATTCGGAGACGTTAAACTTTACCGCGTTAAACTTTCCAGGCTCGGTATTATAAGCCACCACATTATCATCGTTCCGCAGACCCGCCACCGCTATCGTTTCACGATTTATAGCAAGGAAATTATTGAACCCGCCCCTGTGGTCGATATGCCTGCCCATAAGGTTTATTCTGCCCGGCGCCCTTACGATACAAACCTTATCATCGAAGCTGAACTTCTTGCCGTAGCATCGCAAAACCTTCAGCAGGTCTTTGCGTTTGTGTTGATGAAGCTGCGGGTGCGGGCCATAAATATTTCCAAGCCAACGGCGAGCGGCCGGCTTGTCGTTTTCTATTTTGTCTATCCATTCGCCCACGCCGCAGTATTGTTTTTTCTGCAGCCTGGGCCTGGTCGAAACTTTCACTTGCTTTTGTCGGACGATATTTTTCTGACGCAAATAATCCTGAATAGCTAATAGTTCGTCAGGCGAGTTGAACCCCTGTATCCAGTCCGGATTAGTTATCGAAACCGTTCGTATTCTAAACTTCGATTCGCCCTGGGTATCTTTAACCGAATCGAGATGCCTCACAATATCGGTCAGATAAAATTCTCCCTGGGCGTTGTCGTTGTCTATCATCGCGACGCCCTGATAGAAGGCGCCAGGTTTGAATAGATACAAGCTGGGGTTAACATGTTTACAAGCCTTTTCGATAGCTGCAGCTGAGTATTTTTCGCCGCGGACTTTGAGATTGTATTGAGGCTTTTGAAGTATGCCCTCGAGCGTAGCTTTGGTTATTTTATTTTTTGTCGATGCCAATTCAAGCAACTCGCCGACCGCAGCGGTTTGTTTGCGCTTGGTTGGAATGTGTCGGTCAATTATTTTTACGATTTCAGAGCCGCTTAGCTGGCTTGCCTTTGCGAGTTTGACTTTTATCTGGTCAGCTATCGCTTGCCGGGCCAGGTCTGGCTTTTCGATAATTTCAATAGCTTGGCCCGTCTTGTCCAGGAAAACCCTGCCGCCCGAACCTTCAGTCGCTTTAGTTTTGGGGATGCTCAAAAGTGCCAGGTCGGCGTGCTGTTTTACAAAGCCACCAGCCAGGGATTCTATAGCGTCAGCTTCTATAAACTTATCACCCATCGTAACCAGCACATTGCCCTCATAGCCTACGTTTTCCAGCGCCGCCGCAGCTATCCTGGCGGCATGGCCCGTCCCCAACTGCGGCGACTGATACGCGTACATCACGCCCGGATGCTCCCTGGTTACGGTGTCAAGAACATCCTGAGCATTGGAACCGACGATAAGAAGAAACTTGTTGAACCGCCTGGCCTTGAAAGTTGCGATGGTCCTGTTGATAGCGGGCACGGAATCTATCTCGAAACAGACCTTGGCCATGTCCGCATTGCCCATTCTCGTGCCCTTGCCCGCTGCAAGAATAACCACCACGGTATTGTCAGCTAATGTTTTGTTCTCAGCCATATTTTTTGTTCCCTGCCAGGCCTATTGCTTGACGCCTCAACGCGAGGAGCTTTATTATAGTAGACTATATGATATCGGATGATGGTAGCAATAAATAGATAGGAAGTGCGAAATGATTTTTCGTGTCTTAACTGGCCTGGTTCCGCGGGCGTTGTGTGGGTTGGCCTTGACTATTGCTTGCGCGATGCTTGGTACGGTCGGCTGTTCGAAGGAATCTCACCCAAAAAAGCCCAGCAACCAGGCCCTGCAGGTGTTTGTGAGTATTCCACCACAGGCTTATTTCGTGCAGCGGATAGGCCGGGAGCGTGTGGGCGTGGAGGTGCTGCTGTCGCCCGGCATGGGGCCTGACAACTACGACCCCAGCGTGAAACAGCTAGCCAGGCTGTCGCGGTCAGACGCGTTTTTTCGTATCGGCGTGCCGTTCGAAAACAAGCTCATGCCAAAAATAACCAGCATCATGCCGCAGCTGAAAATCATCGACACCCGCCAGGGAATTACGCTTCGCAAAATGCAAGGCACCCACGACGACGATCATACCCACGGCTGCGACCACGCCGGGCGCGACCCGCACATTTGGCTGAGTCCACAGCTGGTGAAGCAGCAAGCCCGGACCATTTGCAAAGCTCTGAACAAACTCGACCCGAAACACGCAGCCTACTACGACAGCAACCTGCGAGAGTTTCTGACAGACCTGGACAAGCTCGACGCGAAGATAGCCAAGACCCTCGCCCCGATGAAAGGCCAAACCTTTTTCGTCTTCCACCCAGCCTTCGGCTACTTCGCCGACGCGTATGGCCTGACGCAGCAAGCGGTTGAAATCGAGGGCAAAAAACCATCCGCCAAACAACTGGGCAAACTGATAGACCAAGCCCGAGCCAAGGGCGCGCGGGTGATTTTCGTCGAGCCTCAATTCCCACGCCAAAGCGCCCATCGCATCGCCAAAGCTATCGACGGGGTGGTAGTACCCATCGACCCGCTGGCAGAAGACTACATGAAAAACCTGGCCACCATTGCGGAAAAAATAGGGAATAGCCAATAGAGGGAAACAGCAAATGACGAATTCCGAAGCCCGAATGAGGAATCAATGGCCCGGTGCCACGGGACGCCCAATGGCTATCCTGCAAACAGCCGCAGTGTAGCCATGCCACGCGACAATGGCCACAGCCTCCCCCGTGTCATTTCCGCGAAGCTTGTCCTCGACCCGATCGGGGAGCAGGAATCCATTTTTTCTTTTCTTTTGAGCCTGTTGCACAATTCGGGCCTGACAAAATTTGACAAGTGAATAATACGCGTTT
>JAOZNE010000175.1:4048-4466 GCA_029933955.1 Phycisphaerae bacterium | reverse complement strand
GCGGTGCGGGCCAAGTTGCCCCAGGCCAAAATCGAGGTTCTCGTGCCGGACTTCCAGGGCAATCGCGAAGCCATCGACACGGTAATATCAGCTGGGCCTGACGTGTTCAACCACAATATCGAGACAGCTCCCAGGCTATACGAGCAAGTTCGTCCGCAGGCGAACTACCAGCAAAGTCTTGGTGTCTTAGCCTGTGCAAAATCTCTCGCTGGCGGGTCAGCCCAAACCATCTACACAAAAAGTGGCCTGATGGTCGGGCTGGGCGAAACCGATGATGAAGTTTGTAAAGTAATGCGAGACCTCCGCGGGGCAGGCTGTGATATCCTGACCATAGGCCAATATCTCGCGCCGTCCGGGTCGCACGTGTCGGTCGATCGGTTCGTGACGCCGGAGCAGTTTGACTGCTGGCAAGGGCTGA
>JAOZNE010000175.1:0-4038 GCA_029933955.1 Phycisphaerae bacterium | reverse complement strand
AGGGTTTCCAAGCCGCCGCCTGCGGGCCTTTTGTCCGCAGCAGCTACCACGCAAAGGAATTGGTCTGCTGGTTGACTGGTTGACTGGTAAAAGATTACAGAAAAAATGGATTCGATAGCTGCGTAAGAGATGTGGCTCAAAAATCTCGTTCTCACACAGTTTTTATCAAAAATTCAATTCTCTCATGTACGGGACTTTCGGGCACCGGTGTCGAACCCGGCCAAGATAAAATCGATGATCTTTGGCGGGTTCACCAAGAGCCTGTACGCCCAGCAGAAATTCGATTCCGACCCGGAGCGGCGATTCTCGGTGGTGCTGGAGAACGACAAGGCCGTGGTGAAATGGATCAAACCGTCCAAGGGCGACTTGCGGATTCACTATAGTCACGAAGCTGACGGTTATGAGCCTGATTTCGTAGCCGAAACGGCTGCCGGGATGTTTCTTTGTGAGCCAAAACGCTCCAGCGAGATGACCGATAAGGTCGTACTGGCGAAGACGAATAGACGGACATTGCGGCTGGGCTATCGCCTTGGCCTGCTGTGGTCTTGCTGGCGTGCTATCTTGCTGGGCCACATATGCTCTGAGACTCCTGATCGACCGTGCTATAGGCGAGGCGATAGCTGAACATGATATTTTTTACCGGAAACGATCGCAACATCAGCGGGTGTGGTGTATTTGTATACTACCTGCCGCTACCAAGATTTGGTTGTCATCTGGGAAATGACAGCTTAACCCTGGCTGATGCAATTCATTTTCGCTCCTTTGCCACCTGAAAATATCCCCGGCCAAGCTGTACTCATACCAGCTGTTGGTCGTTTTGGCGGTATAATGCGTACATACCAAGACAATTATTGGACGAAGGCCTCACCATCAGAACGCTTTTGGTTGTCTTGAACTCGGGCACATGCGTTTGGGTTGGGTGAGAAAACTCTGGACATCCGTCCTTGTACAAGAGATGATTTTTGGGGAAGCAGCCGTTGCGGAGTTCCGCGGCGGAACATACGGGAGATGCGATAATGTCATCCAGCAAATCTAAGCAGGAAGATGTTCGTCAGCGGATGGAAGCATTGGAGTTTCGCCTGGGCAAATTGGAACGGGCTATCCAAAGGCTGGCAGGGCCTGATGACGAGGCTTCGCCCGCACATGACAAAACCATCCCGCCACCATTGCCCGCGGATAAGACCACTGCAACCGGGCCTACAGCCTCGCTGGAAACAGCGAATTCTATTCCCACCGAATCGGCCAAGACTTCCCCTGCTGCTAACGGGGTTCGTTGCGACGCATCTACCTGGGAAGAATCAACTGACTTGGTGGCCGAAGCTAAGGCTGATACCAAGGAAGTCCGCAAAACATCCCATCTGTCGCTTGAGAAGCAAATCGGCGAAAAATGGTTCCTTTTTGTAGGCTTGGCTGTCGTGCTGATCGGGGGCGTGTTCTTCTTCAAGTACGCCTACGATCGACGCTGGATCGACCCCCCGATGCGAATGATAATGGGCACACTGTGGGCGTTTGGCTTAATTTGCATGGGCTTCTTGACCCTACGCCGCGAAAAAATGCGGCTGTTCTCCGCGGGGTTATTCGGTACTGGCGTAGTGTGGCTGTACTACACCGCCTGGGTCGCCAGCCCAAGTGGATGGTACTACCCGACATACAAATTCCTCACCACCAACCAGGCCCTGGCAGCCATGTGCGCGGTAACCGTTGTGGGTGTGGGATTGGCTCTGCGGGCGAATATGCTCAGCGGAGCTGTCATCGCGCTAATCGGCGCAATGGCTACGCCCGTCCTGCTTTCCAGCGGGGAGAACCGCCAAGTCGAATTGATGTGCTACTTGTTGGCTGTGGACGCAGCTTTCCTGACACTGGGGCTTGGCAAACGATGGCAGGCCCTGGGCCCCATCGCACTATTCGGTTCGCTGGTTATCTTTGGCAGCTGGTTCGCACAGTTCGGGGCCGAGTTGTTATGGAAGCTGACGCTGCTGTTCTCGTGGGCATTTATCATCCTGTTTACAATATATGTCGTCGTCGCTCACAAACTTCGCAGGGCCCACCGGTATACCGGCATTGCTATTACCGCCCTGGTCAATGCGGGCGCGCTAGTTCTCTGGATGGCGATGTTAATGCCAGCCTGTAGATTACTGCCCTGCCTGGCTGGGCTGAACATTCTCATGCTGGCCATCTACTGGATGCTGAGGGGCCATTGGCTGAGGCTTGGTGCAATGACATTTACTGCCCTGGCTATGCTGACCACTTTTATTCTTGGCGTACTGGAAGGTTCGGGCAACATAATCGAGTGGCTTTGGCTGTGGTGCCACTGGACATGGGGCATATTCGCGATTTTCACCATCGACATTATCGTCCGTGGATTGCGGGAGCAAAAGCCCCCCCAAATTGCCGAGACTCTTGATGTCGTTCTCTCTGTCTTTGCCACGGCCATGATGTTTGCCGCGACTTTCTTTCTGCTGGACCACGAGTATTCGCGATGGATGGGGCTGTACACCCTTGTCGTTGCAGCCATAACATTTTTGCTTTCGTTGGCCCTGCGTTTGCGGACGGGCAAGACGCGGTTGTGCCTTGCATACTTTATCCAAGGCTTGATCTTGTTGACCCTGGCCGTGCCGATCCAGTTTGACAACGCAGCCACTACACTTGTTTGGGCAGGGCTGGGATTGGTGATGGTTCTCCTGGCTAAGTGGTGGCAGAGTGGTCTGTTGCTGCTAATGCCGCCGGTGCTGTTGCTGCTGGCGGTCGTACACTGCTTCACATGGGAATTGCCATACGACCCAGCCATGAAAGAAACGCTTCTGGCCACGGATGGACTGATATTCAGCAAGGGACTGCTAATGGTAACGAGCCTCTCGGTGGGGTTGCTCGCCGTAGCCATTGCCACGAGCATAGGCAAAGCTGTATTCTCCGAGAAAACCGACGGGGACATCGCGTACGTCCTCGCAGCTGTTGGCGCAATTATTTTTGCACTTCGCACAGCGACGGAACTACCAGCCGTGCCGGCGACTTGGTGTTGGCTGGAGGCTGGAGCGGTGCTGTTCGCTGTCGGCCTGACCTTGCGTAAGGATTGGTCCGTCGGCTTGACGGGCTTGCTGCTGGCGGCGGTGGCAATCAAGTGGATGTTTTACGACACGCTGCACCTCCTTGACAGCGAGACAAAATTGGCCCGCACGCTCGTGGTCAACGCAGCCAGCCTGGCTGGGCTAACCACCGCAGCACTCATGCTACTTCTGCCCCGCCTGAGCCGATGGCGAGGCCTAGTGTTCGGTCACTACCTGGGCGTGGCGATGTCCTTAACCGCAGCGGTGCTGGTATTATGGGTGGGCAGCTTTGAAATTAGCCATGGCGTTCATCGTTACGCATCTAGCCTCGACGAACCAGCCCTGGCATTGCAGATGGGCCTGAGTGTGTGGTGGGCCTTGGGGGCAACGGCGATGCTTGTGCTGGGGATAGCCCGACAAGCACCGGCAGCTCGTTACTTCGCCACGGTCCTCTATGGCGTTACGATTGCCAAGGTATTTCTTATGGACATGCGTGGAATCGATGCAGTTTACCGCATCCTTTCTTTCCTGGTTACCGGCGTGCTGTTGGTGTTGGCAAGTTGGCTATATCATCAATTCTTCCGCTCATCCAGCTTGGAACAGGAGACAGCTCAGCCCGACTAGCAACCACCATGGCGATTGCCATCGTTGCCAGCTCTGGAACAACCCGCCGCCAGGCCGAACACTTCAGGACGGCTGGCTTGTTCAAATCTCAGCAAGATAGCCGACTGTGTATTGGATATGGCTAATCATTTGTTTGTAAGGGCATCGCCGGATTTTTTCTTGCGATGGCATTGGAAATTACTCATACCTATTTGCGGTTAAGGGGGTATTCACTTGACTCCACCGACCACTATCTCTTGTGGTTGACCAGCAAATGGAATGGAACAGGCTCGACCCGCACAGCCTGTCGCGCCAGCCGATAGAAGAGCTTGCCTCGCGATGCCGCCCGGCTCAATCGCCTGGCCGATAAATCCACGCAATGTCGTTCTGG
>JAOZNE010000423.1:0-1140 GCA_029933955.1 Phycisphaerae bacterium | reverse complement strand
GCCCACCTTGTCTTCATTTCTCGAACATTCCCAGATTGTAATTGCATCAGCCAGTTGCTCTTGGGTTTCAAAATAATCGTCCATGCACTGCCGGCTCAGCACGCTTAATTCGATCTCGGCCATGTTCAGCCAACTGCCATGCTTCGGCGTATAATGAATCTCCAATTTTTTTGCCAAGCGTCGCGCTTCTTTCGGCTCAAAGGCTTCATACAGGCTGGCGGTGTTGTGCGTATTGAGGTTGTCCATGACCAGCACGATCTTCTCGGCTTCGGGATACAACTCGTCGCACAACTCGCGAACCACCTCGGCAAAGTCTTCACGCTTGCGATGTTCGCGAACGCGCACATGCCGCCGGCCTTCCAGCGGAACTGTCATCATGAACACGCTGGCTGTTCCATTGCGGCGATATTCTGCGTCAACTTTTCTAACACTTCCGGGCTTGCATGGAATCGCCAGCCGAGTTTCACTGATCAATTGTTTCGACGCTTCGTCCAAGCACACCTGTGGCCGAAGGGGATCGTAAGGCCTATGATATACATCTAAAACATCTTCCATAGGCGCGACGAACCCGGCGCTGGCCTGGGGCGGAATACACCAGTACTTGTTCAGGTGAGGCTTAAGTTCGTTTTTTTTAGCGCGCGATGAATTGACGACTTACTACAGGACTCCACCACGTTCAACGCCACTGCCTGATCGGCCAGCAGTCGAAATGTCCAGCGTTTTCGCCCGGCTGGCGGCTTGCCGCACGCCATCGCGATGATGCGTGCTTCGGCCCGGCCATCCAACGCCTTGGCGCGATAGCTGCCGCGATTACCGTGCTCCAAGGCCGCGTCAAAGCCACGCTCCACAAGACGCTGCCGAAGCCGCTGGACTGCCAGGGGTTTAACATCAAAGGCCTCGGCAATCCGAGCGTCGATCCACGCCGGACCGTGCCGGCCTTGATCTGCCTTGAGCAACATCCGAGCATGACGCCGTTTGTGGGCTGCCATGCGATCGGCATCAATGATACTCTTGAGTTGAGAACGCTCTTCACTTGTCAATTCTACGATATACTTCTTCATGTCGGCCTCCTTGCCTGGTTAAGGATTCTATCAACCCTATCGGCAAAAAGGATTACAAATCTTTATTCACGGGACAGAG
>JAOZNE010000174.1:0-4484 GCA_029933955.1 Phycisphaerae bacterium | reverse complement strand
TCGTGTTCCGCTGTTTCCCCTACTGCCTATTTGCCCATTTGCCTATTCCCTATTTGTCTAATTTTCTGCTAGAATGCCCGCATGATTATTACGATAGATGGCCCAGCTGGTTCCGGCAAGAGTACCGCAGCGAGATTGCTGGCCGGGTCGCTGGGGATTGCGTTTCTCGATAGCGGTGCGACATATCGGGCGGTAACGCTCCGCGCGTTGCGGGCGGGGTCGGACATGCACAGCGTCGATGCCTTGCTTGACCATGCGAAAAATATCGACCTGAAGATGACGCCCACGCCTGACGGGGTTCGCGTTGAGATGGACGGACTGGACGTGAGTACCGATATCCGTAGCGAGGAGGTCTCCGCCGCGGCTTGCCATGCTGCCAACAGCCCAGCTGTGCGCGAGGTACTCGTCGAGCTGCAACGAAAAATGGGCGGGCAGATGGGCGACTTCGTAACCGAGGGCAGGGACCAGGGGTCGGTGGTTTTTCCCCAGGCTGATTTCAAATTTTACCTCGACGCCGACCCGGCCAAGCGGGCCAGGCGTCGTTGCGACGAACTGACTGGTCGGGGCGAGCAGGCTGATTACCAGGCTGTGCTAGGTGCGATAATCCAACGGGACCGCAGCGACTCGACCCGCTCGACAGGCCCGCTGCGGGCGGCAGACGACGCTGTTCATATAGACACGACAAACCTTACCATAGAGCAAGTGCTGGCGGAGCTTCGCCAGCGAGTGGAGACCAAGGCATGAGAGAATACCCCAGCCATCCCAACCCGGAACTGACCAGCTGGCGACTGCCGGGCGACATCGAGCAGAGCAGCCCGTATTACCGGTTCATGCGCAGGCTAAGCCATATTATGAATGTTACATACTGGAACACGCGGGCATACAACCGGCACAACGAGCCAGCGGACGGCAGCGTGTTGTACCTGGCCAATCATCAGAGCTTCTACGACCCGATACTGGTTTGCGGGCCTTTGCAGAGGCCTGGCAATTTCATGGCCCGCGATACGCTGTTCAAAAATCCGCACTTCGCAAAACTGCTCTACTCGGTCAACACTTTTCCCGTCAAGCGAGGCCAGGCTGATGTCGGAGCTATGAAAGAAGCTATGCGACGCCTCAAAGCGGGCGGCACGCTGGTAATTTTCCCCGAGGGCACGCGCACCGTCGATGGCAGGATAGGCCAATTCCTGCCAGGCTCTGCTATGCTCAGCATGAAGGTGGCAACCTGGACCGTGCCGGTACTGATTGACGGAGCATACGAAGCCTGGCCAAAGTCGCAACTGCTGCCGACACTCGGTGCGAAAATTGTCGTCCAATATGGCAAGGCTATCCATCGCGACGAAGCAAAACAACATGCCCCAGCTGAGTTCGTAAACATCGTCCGCCAAAAAATGATAGACATGCAAACCAGACTGCACCAACACCTGGGCAAGCCCGCTCTGAAATATGACTGAAAAATAACCAAGCCCCAATGTCCAATGGGCTGCCCGCAATTTGAAATTCTATCTTTTTGCGATTTTAGTTCCGACCGGTATCGTGGTTTTGTTGCTTCTACTGATAACTGACAGCTGGCAGCTGATTATTTTTTCAGCAGTGGTATTGCTCGGTTGAGCAGGCCTTGTGCGGTGGGGAGTTTTAAGGTGCCTTTTCGTTGCATAGGCAGGCGGAGTTTGTTGATGGCTGGGGGTTTTACGAACAGGCCAAAGTCTGCGGTGTATGGGATTTCGCTCTTGCCGCGGACACCCTTGACTGCCCGGAAAAGTTCGAGGAAACGAACCTGCACCGGCAACGATAGCTGTTTGGTTTCCCCAGCGGTAATTACGCCCTGGATGTCAGCCTGGCCTGTCATGAACTCCTGGCCCTCTGTGCTGAGAGCATACTCCGCCCCAGCCAACGGCAGGGCCACAGCATAGGGATTGTTTACCTCCAGGTCGAATATCAGCGTCGCGGATTTTGGCGAGACGCGACCTATCTTGACACTGACGATTTTAGCGGTCGGTGCGCCGCAGCCCGAAAGCAAACTCAAAATAGAGGCGACTAACACGAAATGAACCATAGTTCTTGCGCGCATCGTTATCTCCTGTTCGGGAATGGACTCATCCGCAGTTCGCTGTTTTGCTTTTACTGATACCTGATAACTTTCAATCTTTGCGATCTCTGCGTTCTTTCGCGGTAAATTATTTTTTTGTTTTATCCCAGATCGACTGGCATGAGTACATAGAGGAAGTCGGCTCCGGCTTTGATGACTGCGGGCTTGCCGCCGCCGTTCATTTCCACCAGTAGCTCATCGGTGTCCATTATCCGCATCGCGTCTACGAGAAAAACCGGATTAAATCCTATCTCCATCGGCTCGCCTTCGAGTTTTATCGGGCATTGAACTTCCGCTTCGCCCGTCTCGGGAGCTCGGCTGGACAGCGTTACCGATTCAGGCCCAAAGTTGAGCCTAATGCCCCGCGACTCCTCGTTGGTCAGCAAGGCTGCCTGGCGAATACGGTGCTCGAACTGGGACGTTCGTATCGTCGCTTTGCGGTCGCTGTCTTTGGGGATAACATCGCTGTATTTTGGGAAATTGCCCTGCACCAGCGAGCTTATCAGCGTAGCCTGGGCAGAGCGAACGAGTATCTGGTTCTCTTCGATGCGGATATCGATCAAAGCGTCCGCTGCTGTGTCGAGCCTCTGGATCAGGCCCATCAGCTTGGCTGGGACAATCGCCGTGCGAGGCTGCTTGGTGGCACTGGCGAGGTTGCCCCTGGCCTGGGCCAGGCGATGGCCATCCGTTGCGACGAGCTTGAGACTCTTGTCCTGGGCCTCCCACAGCACGCCGGAGATAGCATAGTGGCTGTGGGACTTGGCTGTTGCGAAAAGCGTCTTACCTATCATGTCGCCCAGAACCGCGGCGGGGATTTTGAAGTCAGCCTCGCCAGGGAACTCCGTTACGGTTGGATACTCAGCTGGATCGAATCCGAAGATTTTGAAATGGCTGCCCGCGCCTTTGACATGGCAGGCTTCCTTGTCGGTCTCCAGGGTCAGGCTCTCATCGCCGCCGGACTCGCGGACAATGCCCGCAAATTGGCCTGCTGGTATAAGCACCTCACCAGGCTCTTCGACCTTTACCGCCGAGATTCCGAACCGACAGCCGACTTCCAAATCGGTAGCCATGAGCACGAGTGTGTCGTCTTTGGCAACGAGTTTGACGCATCGCAGTATGGGCTTGGGAGACCTGGCAGCGACGATGCTGCCCACCAACGCCAACGCCTCTTGCAACGCCGCTGTCTGTGCAATAACCTTCATGTGTCGCCTTCCTTCCATGAAAACAGGACAACCGCCTGATAAATTCAATACAATCCACCCCTTTATACGATTCCAAGCCCCGCCTTGCAAGAGTTTTCGGAACGATATGCAATTTCGGATTTTAGATTTTGGATTAAGCCTGTCCGTGAAACAATCTGAAATCCACAACTCGAACCCCCCCCTTTGTCACTACCATTTCGCGGGAATAATACGTGTGTGGAGTATTGGGTATTTGGCATTGGTCATTCTCTGTTTTTGCTGTTACTGGTTACTGCAGACTGATTACTGATTACTTTCAAAAAAATCCTGATTATCTTGTCTATCCATGTAAAAAGTTGAATTGGCTTGGCGTTTCTGCGACAATTCTTGCTTGCGTTGTCGGAAACTTGACTACAAACCCCAATGGTGAGAAAATGGCTCAGCAATCGTGTCAGACAGAATTGCCCCAGCAGATCGACATCGACATTCGCGTTCGTTATCCGGAGGTCGACCAGATGGGCGCGTTGCATCATAGTCGATATTGGGTCTATTTTGAGATGGGCCGAACCGAGTTGCTGCGGAGCCAGGGCGTTTCATATCACGACCTTGAGGAGGCTGGGGTGTTGTTCGTCGTAGCCAAGTGTGCCGCGAAGTTTCTCGCCCCAGCGCGCTATGACGATGTACTGAGCCTCTCGACCCGCATTACCAAGACCGGCGCTGCCCGCATCGACCACGCCTACGAGCTGCGTCGCAAAACCGATAACCTTCTCCTGGCTACGGGTGAAAGCACCATCGCCTGCGTGAACCGCCAGGGGAGAATCATCGCAATACCGGAGACGCTGAAGTGAAGCAGGAGACAGAAGTCAGGATTCTGAGTGAAGTTTGAAGGCTGAAAGTGTGGTGTGTGAGATTTTTTCTGGCAAGATTTAAAGTTAGTGTTTGTGGCGGCTTATAAACCTTTACTTAGAAGCAAATTATGGAAGGCAAAAAGATCACGCGGAAGAATTACTGGAAGCAAAGGATTTCGACCTTGAGGACATGGCGCAGAAGGTGGCGGACGCTATCAACAACGCCACACCGGGGGCAATCATCGCCGAGTCGGAGGAGCCTGTTCGGGATGCTGACGCCGAGAGTATGATGGCCCTGGCCAGCGTCTATTACAGTGGCCAATGGAACAGCTACTGGAAACAACTACGAAAAGCCGCCTGACCCCGCCA
>JAOZNE010000422.1:0-1149 GCA_029933955.1 Phycisphaerae bacterium | reverse complement strand
TGGAATGAATCCTTTTGCGAGGCGGTATCGTGAATGTGTTGAGAAAAACATCGGTTGTCTTCGCCAGCTTGTCCGAAGTTTTGGTCTTGGCTGTCGGCACAGCTATCCTGCTGTTCGTGTCCTGGGTAATACTTTAGAAACGCACAGGTGCGAAACAGATTCGGACGTCTAGCTGCTCTGGCAGGTGGCGATGATGTCGGGCAGTTCCAGAATGCTGCCGATGCGATAATCAGCTTGGCATTTGCCCAGGCCTTTTTTACCCGGGCTGCCCTTGAGAACCGTTGTCATGCCCATTCGCTTAGCTCCGACGATGTCCGCTCGCGGCGAGTCGCCCACGAAAACAGCTTGGCTTGGTTCTATGCCCGTCTTCCGCAAAGCTGTCTCGAAAACGCTCCTATGCGGCTTGCGTCGGCCTATCTCGCAGGAGTAGACCCGCACCGGCAGCAAGTCCAGCAGGTTTTCCTCCGCCAGGTGCCTGTCCAACGACTCGCCGGGGATGAACGTGTTTGACACGACCGCCAGCGACAAGCCCTGCTGGCGAAATTTCTCCAGCATCTCGACCAGGCCTGGCTCGGCTTGGGCGTGAAGGTGCAATGGCTCGTACCACTGCCAGCAGACTTCGAGAAGTTGCTCCTCGCTCAGTGAGATGCCCAGTTTTCGGTTGAGCTTGCCCAGCACGTCCTTGGCGTTGAACTCCCGCCCGGTGAGCATGCTGGCCACCACGTGCCAGCGGACAGCCATCATGTGTCGGCTGCGATATTTTCGGCTCGAAGGCAGGGCCTTGCCCAACCCGCGGATGTATTCGTAAGCCTGGGCTGAACCCCGCCGAAATAAATCCTGAAGGTTCACTCTGCCAAAGTCCAGCAGCGTGTCGCCGAGGTCAAAAAAAATGCCGTCAATTTTCCGCATCGTTTTCCTCTCCCGTTTCGGATGCCTGGGCTGCGACGTCGATATTTTCGTCCGTATTTATGCCCACCAGGTCACCGCTGAAAAGTTCCATAGCCTGGCGGACAGCTGGGTCAGCTAAGACCTTCTGCCGATCGGCGGTGCTCAACGTAGCTGAGACGGGCCGAGGCCCGGGGGCAGCTGGGGCACTGCTTGGCGGGGCCTGGCTAGGCGCCCGCTGTGGCGTTGGCTGTGAGGCTGGCG
>JAOZNE010000017.1:0-16319 GCA_029933955.1 Phycisphaerae bacterium | reverse complement strand
GCAAAACACGGTTAAAATCTATGTAAAACAATAGTTACGGAAAGCCATGAAAAAACCTCACACACCTCGGGCTGGATTTTCCGCCGGAGTTCAGGGATAATCATTTCCGCGATGGATGCCCTGCTAGCTGACATTTTGAACGCGCGAGCCTCAGCTAGACCCGTGGTCATGGGGATACTGAATATCACGCCGGACAGCTTTTCCGATGGCGGGAATTTCCGCAACCCGCGGGAAGCCTTGGCCCGGGCAAGCAAACTCATCGACGACGGGGCAGAGATAATCGACATCGGCGCCGAGAGCACCAGGCCCGGCAGCTCCCGCGTCTCGGCTGGGGCGCAAATAGACAGACTGCGGGAGGTTCTACCCGCGGTTTGCAAACTGGTAAACCAGTCGGGGGAGCAAGAGCGACCTGCGGCAATTGTGAGTATCGACACGACCCTGGCGGAGGTTGCGGATTTTGCCATAGAGGCTGGGGCGAAAATTATTAACGATGTATCAGCTGGGCGGGACGATCCGGAAATTTTCACCCTCGCTGCCCGGCAAGGCTCAGCTATGGTGCTGATGCATATGCTGGGCCAACCCTGCGACATGCAAAAGGCACCGGCCTACGATAATGTGCTGCGTGATGTGAGGAATTTCCTCGCGAGCCGAGTCGAAGTTGCCAAGGCTGCGGGTGTGGCTGCGGAGCGGTGCATCGTAGATCCGGGGATTGGCTTCGGTAAGACGCTGGAGCATAATCTCGCATTGATAAAAGGCCTGGCTGAGTTTTGCAAGCTGGGTTGTCCCGTGCTGCTAGGCCCCAGCCGAAAGCGGTTCATCGGCGAAATCACCAACCAGCCCGACGCGACAGCCAGGCTCGGCGGGACGATCTCAGCCTGCCTGGCTGGGTACCAGGCCGGGGCGAAAATATTCCGAGTCCACGACGTACGAGAAGTCCACGACGCACTAAAAGTTGCACAAGCTATTACCGAACAAAAACAATAAACTACGAAACACGCGTAAGAACGCGAAAATTGATTTTAAAAAACTTTCGCGTTTTTTGGCCTTTTTCGTAGTAGGCGAAATCCGCCAGCGGGAAACATTCGCTGCGTGCAAACGCCTGGGAGTGAAGCGTAAAAATGTCCACTGGCTGGGGTTTCCGGATTGTCAGCTGTCGCAATATCAGGGTCGCCGCCGGGCCAAGGCCAGCGACGCGGTATCATCTCAGGGTTACACCGGCTTGCAAAACTCCTTCACCGAGTTGCTCCGGCGTCTCAGGCCAACGCAGGTGTTCCTGCCGACCTGCTCCGACCTGCACCCCGACCACAAAATCGTCTACGCCGAGATGCTCATAAGCTGTTTCCACGCCAGCGGAGCCATTTGGCCCGAGCTGGGCAAGGCTCTTACGAAAGTGCCGCATATCCACGAGCTGGCGGTTTATTGCAACTTCCCCGCTCCGCCTCAGCTGCGGGTAAAGGCTCCGATGTCCGCTCTGCGAAAGAAGCTCGACGCGATTTTGGAGTTCCAGTCACAACGACAGATCAAGTCGCTCGTGCAGTTGGTAGGTCAGGCCGGGCCTGTGGAATATATCCGCTCGGTGCCGTTCCACCTGTACAACCCGCATGTCTACCGCGACATGTTCGAGGTACTGCCAGAGTACAACTACGACCAAATGCACCGGTAAACGCGGATTATCGGGAATCGGACTGTTACGCTTCCTCAGCTGGCTGATCGTCTGCGTTTTCGTCCTGCACCGCAGCCTTGGCTGTAATAAGCCCAGCTGCCGCCTGCGAGCTTTCCCTGTATTCGTAGAAGGTTTCGTAGCTCTTTCGGAGGTAGCCTCCCGCTCGCACCTGCACGCCGTTTAGCACGACGCCGTAGATATGCGAACCCAATTTGGTCAGCATGTCTCTCGCTCGCTGTGCGATACCGTAGGTGTTCACGCCCGCCCGGACGACCAGAATCGTACCATCCGTCCGCGTGCTGAGCACAGCTGCGTCACTCACCACCAGCAGCGGCGCGCTATCGAAGACGACATGGTCGAACTCAGCGGCAAGTTGGCTGATAAGCTGGCTCATCTGCTCCGAGCCTAGCAGCTCGACGGGGTTGGGAGGTTGTGGGCCTGACTTCATTATGAACAGGCCAGGCCTGATTTCATGCGTCATGTCTTGCCACTTGCCCTGGCCTACCAAAATATTCGACAAGCCATCCGAGCTGCCATCCGGGAAAAGTTTACTGATAGCGGGCTGTCTGAAATTCGCATCGACAATCAGCACGCGTTTTTCGCCCAGGGCCAGGTGGTTGCCGAGGTTCAAGCTCACGCTGGTTCGCCCGTCTTCGGGCATTGGGCTGGTAACGAGGATGGTCTTCTGTTGCTCCGCAGGCCCGCTGAATGTTAGCGTGGTGCGTATCTGCCTGAAGGCCTCGCAGATAATCGTGTTTGGATGCGTCAAAAACGCCGTCCTGAGGTCTTCGACTTCTTCGTCCACGTCGTCCAGGTGGGGCACCATGCCCAGCATGGGCAACTCGACGCGTCTGAAAACGTCTGACGGGGCCTTGATGGACGTGTCGAGTATTTCGATCAGGAACGAGACACCCAGGCCTATGACCATGCCAAGGAACACGCCCAAGGGGACGAGTATCGTATATTTTGGCGATGAGGGCTTGCGGGGTTTTTGCGCGTTTCGCAGCAGCACGAGCGGTTGCTCGCCGCGCATAAGCAGCCGCAGGTCCATCAGCCTGGCTTGAAGCTGGTTAATCGAGCCGTCGGCAGCGTTAATTTCCTCTTTTGAGCGTACCAGTTTTTCCTGCAGGGCGTTGAGGTCTTTGAGGTCCTTGTTGCCCTTGTTGACCTGCCTGGCCAGGTCTATGTATCGCTCCTCCGCCTGTTTATAAAACGACGCCCTGCTCTGCTTCAAACCATCGACAGCTCTGGCTGTCGCTTTTTTTCGCTCTTGCTCAAGTTGGTCAGTTGTAGCTTTGAGGTTGCTTTTGTAAGACTTGACGGTCTTATGCTGGTCGCCGAAATGACTCCTCATACTGGCCAGGGCGATTTCGATAGACGCTTTCTGCCTTTCAAGATTCGCAACGTTCGGGTCGGCTTCGACCATCTGCTGCACCTCCGGCAACGTTGCAAGGTCTTCGTCCGTTTTCCCCTGTACCATCTCGATAGCCTGGCGGGCTTGATAAAACATTTCCTGGGCCTCGAGCATCTTGCCGATAAGTGCCTGCTGCATAGCCCGGAGCGTTTGGGGAGCTTCGGTAGCTTCGGTTACGGTGCTTCGCTTTAGCAGGGCCTGGACGACCTCCGCAGCGGCTTCGCGTTTTTTTCGCTGCCTCAGCAATTCGCCTTCGAGGTGCTGAATGGTTTCGTTGCGATCTTTGTTCGAGAGGTTTTTGAAGTCCTTCACGCCCGCGGTGCAAATCGCATTTACAATTTCCGTAACATCGCTCGGGTCCCGGCCTGTCATGGACACAGCAATGAAATTCGTGTTGCGTATAACGGAGATGGAAACTTCCTTTAACAGCTTCTCGACAATATCGATATCGCCTTCGCTCGATGCCTGGGCGAACCAGCCCGTGTGTCTGATATCGTCCAGGGCAGCTTCGAACACAGCCTGGCTACGCATGGACTGGGCACGCGACTGCAGAATTCGCTCTATAGCGTCCTTGCCCATGAGATTTGTACCGCCTCGCAATTCGCTAGCCTTGGGCGGATTGACCGCAAGGATTGCCTGGGCGGTATACGAAGGCGCATACCTCAGCCAAAAGAACGTTATGACCACGGAGAGAACCAGGCACGATGCCACCGAGATGCCAATCAGCCATTTGTGCCTACGGAGCATCCGCAGAAAATCTTTTCCCGTGAAAGAAAACCCGGTCGATGTCGCACTTGGCGCACCAGGTCGACCAGACGGACCCGCACGCCTCATACCGTGGGGTACACCACCGTTTGTCGGTACCATAGCCATTCAGCTTACTCCTTCTTTTTCAGCAAATCCTCAACCCTGGTCAGGGCAGTCTGCACCGTTTTTCGGAGCGGACTATCCTTCTGACGGCGGAGTTGATCGAGAGCGTTTTTATAATAACCGCGAGCACCCTCGAGGTCATTGGTTTTTTCCATCACATAACCCATGTGATACAGTATGTCCGCACCTGTGATGTTTTTGTGCAACAGCTTGCTCAGCGCCTCGCGGGCCTCTTCGAGCCTGCCGAGCTTTATCAGCGTCCACGCGTAGGTGTCGATAAGGTTCGGATTGCCAGACTGCATCTGCAAAGCCTTCTGAACCAATGGCAGTGCGTCAGCTGGTCTGTCCATCGTGTTGACATAGAGATAGGCCAGGTTGTTCAACGCTGCGACGCTGTTGGGGTTCAGCTTGATGATTTCCTTGTACACAGCCTCGGTTTTACTAGGCTGGGTGGTTTTTTCGTACAAAGTGCCAAGCCGACGCAGAACATTCGTCCTGGCCAGGGCGTTGTCGCACAACGGCAAAGCCGATTTGAAAGTTTTTTCCGCCTGGGCATTCTTATCCAGTTTTGCCTGCGCATCGCCTATCGCGACACGTACCTGCCAATCGCCAGGCTGGGCCTTCATTATCTCAGCCGACTTGGCGGTCAGTTTCTCCAAGCCATAACTTTCCTGCATGAGAATCATGACAAAAAAGATATCGCTGGGGTTCTTGATCTGCTTCAGCACCGAGAGAAACTCACCAAACGTCTGGTCAAACGCTCCGGGCTGTCGCTTGGCCTGAGCGTAGGCCAAAATGGCTTGAGTGGTGCTTTTGTGTTCGGGTCGATTGAGATATTTTTTGGATTTCTCCGCCAGCTTGTCGTACTGCCCAGCCTTGGCCAGGGCGTAGAGATATCGCCTGACGACAACTGTGTTTTCCGGCGAGACAGCCAAGGCTGACTCGAGCGCTTTTATCTGCAAAGCCGGGTTGCCTCGCCTGGCCCACATCGACGCGAGGTCCAGGGAGAACTCCGGGGTGTTTGGGAACCTGCTCTGAGCTGCCTTGGCCAGGGCCTCGAGGGCATCCCATTTTCCCTGCCTGCTCCAGAGGTTCAGCAGTCTGCGATAGGCAGGCAGATACGACGGAGCCTGGCTGATAATAGTGTCATAGGTTCGCGAAGCTTCGCCGGGTTTATCCATTGCTTCCTGCAGCCTGGCCAGGTCCATTCGCAACGGGACACTAGGCCTGATGGCGACAGCTTTGTTTATTTCTTCCACCGCGGAGAACAAGTCGCCGTGGGCCTGGTGCACTTCCGAGAGGAACATATGGGCCTCCGCCGAGTCAGGCTGCAGCTTGATAGCCCGCCTGAACAACTTCTCAGCTTCGTTCAGTTTATCCTCCCTAAGCCTAGCCAATCCCAGCCCGAGC
This sequence comes from Phycisphaerae bacterium, assembly GCA_029933955.1. Taxonomy (GTDB): domain Bacteria; phylum Planctomycetota; class Phycisphaerae; order SM23-33; family SM23-33; genus B1-G9. The sequence continues at coordinate 10,962 of JAOZNE010000017.1, read as the reverse complement.
ATCGCCTGGGCGTCGTTGGGATATTTCGCCAGCATGTCCTGAAAACCCAGGGTAGCTTCCGCTAGCATAGCTGCGTTTATGTACTGCCGATAAAGAGTCTTCTTAGCAGATAAATCCGCGGGATTCTTATCCACAAGTTCCCTGAGAATCGCGATGGATTCCTTCCACTTAGCCCGGGCCTGGTCGCCCTTGCCCTGGCGGGTCAGCGCCTGGGCTTGCCGAGCTGCGATATTCGCCAACGCTCTATACGCGCGCGAATTGCTCTTGTCCGTATCGATGGCTTTTTGATACATCGCCCGAGCGGATTTGGGGTCCAGCCCGGCGAGGAAGTTTCCGTAAGCTACATAAGCAGCCGACTTGGCCTTGGGCTCGGTGGTCCGCTCGAGCAGCTTGCCGAACAACGCGTCAGCCTGGTCAGCCTGGCCCGCCCGGCGGTAGAAGTTGGCTAGAGTCGGCGCGAAGCGGACTTTCTGTTCGACACTCCCATAGATATATTCGTACACCTTCCGGGCTTTGTCCATCTGCCCGGTGCGTTCGTAAAGCCCCGCCAGCCGCAATGCGTTGTCCAGATTCGCTTTCTCTTTGGCGAAAATCTTTTCCCGCCTGGCAATGGCGGTCTTGGGGTCTTTAGTGTCGATAGCCTGGCGGAGATATTGGTCTCGGACATACCGATTGGTCTTGCCCGCGGGGTATCGGTAAGCCAACGTGATCCACTTGTTGTGTTCCTCGATATTGTTCTGCTTGGCTGCGAGTTTCGCCAAGCCTATTATCGCTGCGATGTCGCTTCGCTCTTGGCCGATGCAGATTTCGTACTGGGCCTTGGCCTTGTCAGGCTTGTCCATTTTGGCGTAGCAGTTAGCCAACATCAGCCTGGCGACGCGTAAATAACTTTTGTCCTTGAGTATCTTGTTCAGCAGCGGAATCGCTTCTTTGTTTTTGTCCTGAGCTATGAGAATCTGAGCTTTGAAAATTTCGCCCATGGTCTGGTCTGTTTTTTGCACTCGCTCAGCCAGGGCCTGGGCCTGGGCCCAGTCCTTTTTCCCCACAGCCAGGTTTGTCAGCGCAGCCAAGACCGTCCGATTGGTCGGGTCGATTTTTTCCGCTTCTTTGAGATACTTCATCGCCTCCTCAGCCTTGCCGTATCGCTTGGCGACGTTCCACTTTTGCAGCGCCCTGTTGAGCGGGTCTTTCACCTGCTGGGCGAACTGCATCTCGATTTGCTCGCGTTTTTCGGGGTCGGATTCCTGCAGCAGTTTTTCCCACCGCTTGAGGTCATCGTTGTCAGGCGAAGCCGAGCTGGCTTGGCGAATCAACTGAAGCGCCCGCTCCTGCTGCTTCGTGCGATCCAACGCCATCGCCAACATAGCCAATATGCGGTAGTTTTTCGAATCTTGTGCGTACACTTTTTCCAGCAGCGGAATAGCCCGGGCGTAATCGTCCTGCAGTACCATGTCCTGGGCGCGTCGCAACAGCATAGCCCTGCCCAGCTTGGCAGCTTGACCTGTTTTGGGCAGAGTTTTGCTCTTGCCCTCAGCAACGTCCAAAGCGGAGAGGATTTCCCCAGCCTCCTTGTTGCCCGGATCCAACCTGATTACCCTGTCGACATAATTACGGGCAGAGACATAGTTGCGATCGTACATGCGGAACCGGGCCAATCTCAGGAAAAAGTAAGCCTGCTGTTTTTCCGTCAGGTTAGGCATCTGGAGCACCCGGGCGACCAGATTTTCCGCAGCTCCAGGCATCTGAAGCCTTTGGTATACGTCAATCAGCCTAAGTGCCAATATCATGTTCAATTGGCCTGCCGAGAGCACCTTCTCCAAATCCTGCCGGGCCAGGTTCCAGTCTTTGTCGATGTAAGCTAGCTGACCCGAAATTTTGTATCGAGACACGCTCTGCGGACTGAGTTTTAGCAGGTTATCGTAACACTGTCTCGCCTCAGCCAAGGCTTTGTCTTTGCCAGCCTGGTCGTCCTTAGTGGTATCGTAAATACGCAGCAGCACGTCAGCCAACCAAAAGTTCAACGTCGCCCGAGCAGCGGTGGGGTTCATTCGCTTAGCTTTGTCCTCCGGCAGCTTGGTCATAACAACCAAGCCTTTGCGTATCGCTTCAGCTGCGCCCGGGAGATCGTTTTGTGCTCTGTGGAGACGCGCAAGCAGAGCGTAGATTTGTATCTGGAACTTGTCCAGTTCCTTGGCCTTGGCCAGGGTCTTAGCTGCCTGGTCGTATTTTTTTTGCTGCATGTCCCACCGGGCTAGGGAAATATAGCCCTGCGGGTCTTGCGGGTCAGCTGCGATGGCAGCCTGGATAGCCTTAGCTGCGTCTTCCTTTCGGCCTGTCGTTTGCAGGAAGGCTGCGTAATTTCGAAGAATAGCTGCGTTTTTCGGATTGGCTTTGATAGCAGCGGCGTAAATTTCCTCAGCTTCGTCCTTTCGCTCTATGCGAGAGAGGAACCCCGCCAGGTCGCCGAGATACGCAGCCTCATTTGGTGCCAACTCCACCGCTTTGCGGAGGTCAGCCAGGGTTGGCTCGTTGTAGATGTCGGGGTCGCTGCTGGCCAGGAGCATCTTGGCCAGGCCTCGCCTGTGATACAGCTCAGCGTTGTCGCCAAGTTTTAGGATCCGATCGACCGTCGAGATATAATCCTTCAGCGCCTTCCAGTTGCGAGACCTGCTAGCCCGAGCCCAGAGATGCTGCTCCAGCAGATGGTGTGCCTTGAGGAACTTGGGATTTTTCTGCAGAATTTTGCGCAAAAGCCCAAAGCCGCTGCCATATATTTGAGATTTGTCAGCATTGCTCAGCCCGGTCTGCTTGTTGACCCGCTCGAAACAAAGCTCCGCGTACTGATACTGATACTCAGCCCGCTCCAAGCCTTCGCTGTTCGCAATAGCCAAGTCATACGCCTTGGCTGCGTCGACGTAATTCTTGGGTGACTTGGCCAGGGCGACCTTAGCTTGGTTAATATAGATTTTCGGGTCTTCAGGCAGCCTTTGTATGATGTAGATGGTAGCGCAAATCGCAATGATAACGCAAAACACTGCCAGCGACAAAACAACGCGTTTGTTCAATTTCTTTTTCTTAGCCATAGCTACTTCCTTAACAATTTGCAACTATCCAAAATTACAAAAGCAGAACCACTGATGAACGCTAATAAACACTAATTTAAAAAAACAAAAACAGCGAACCACGAATGAACACGGATAAACACAGATGTTGTTTTTTTAGTTTTTCAAAAAATTCGTTTTCGCGTTCTTTCGCGTTCTTTCGCGTATTTCGTAGTTTCTTTTTTCTTTTTTCTTAAAAATCAGTGTTCATTCGTGTTCATTCGTGGTTCGCCGTTTTTGGGTCCAGGCCATGCTCTTGCAGTCTATCAACATCGGCTTGGGAGGGCAGCTCCTTGAGTATAGCTGGGAGGCAGTACTCCATAAACTCCTTGGCCTTGGCGTTTGCCTGTTGGCGATCCGTTACGGGGTAGGGCATATAGAACTGGGCCTTGGCGTAAAATACATGTCGCCGTCTCAAGTTCGTCAAAGCCAATCGTACCTTTTCACGGCTAACCTCAGGCTGGCCATTGACGTCAAAGAGATAATACTGCACCTGCTCGTATTGGCCTGTGGCATCTGCCCGTTCGTAGTACAAACCTTTGATTTTGAATTCCTCGTTCCACGGAGCTGGACTGCCTGGACATTCCATGGGTATATATTCGCTGCCCGTAGACTTAGCTCCACCCGCTACGATGCAAATATCCGGAACGTGGGGAACCGTCGTCTCTCCGCCAGTATAAAACACCACGTCCAACATCCAATTTCGATACGGGGAATGTTCGTCCTCGCGAGTATCAGCGTATTTTCGGAACAGATACCAGTTGCTCTGGCGGACTTTTATCCGCCGAGCGTCCAATGGCGTGCCGATTTTCAAGGTCTCCAGCACGTCAGGCTTGTGCTCCAGCTCCTCGACGAGTTCATAAGGCCCGATTTTCTCCGGCAGGGATGTGTTCTGGAAGGTCTTGGTATCCACCGTTACCCCCGCAGGCCAGGGTACAGGCTCTTTGCGGATGATGTATCCCAAGCCACGCATCACAGCATTCCAGCCCACGGTCAAAGCCAGCAAAACCACCACCGCCATTGCAAAGTGGACCCAGCCTGCCTTGCCGGAGGAGGCCTGGGCCTGTTTGGGTTTTATATCGACTGACGTCATGCCTGCACCTCCGGAGCCTGCGAATTGGCTCCGTCGACATCGGCAGAGGCGTCTTCTTCGTCCTCGTCCACATCGACGTAAATCGAGTTCAACAGCCTGGTCAGGAGCATCAGCAACAGCAGAGCTGGTATCAGCAGCACCATGCCCATAGCATTGTGCATGAAGTCCTCGCCGAGTTCCCGCTTGTCGATTACGAACATCGTACACGTGCCGGTTACCCGCAGGATATTGCAGGCCAGGGCGATGGGAACGCCGCCGACCATTATTATAAGCCTCTGCCAAAAGGGCCTGTCCTCGATGTAAGCCATCGCGACACCCAGAGCGATAAACGCCATCAACGACCTCATGCCGCTGCAAGCCTCTGCGACCTGGATAGGGTGTACCTGCCCGGAAATGCTCGTTACCTTTAGAAACGAAGCTGAGACCGTCATCTTCACGCCGAAGAATTGCAGCAACACCGTAGAGCTAGCCGCAGCCAGGTCTTGCATCGGGGTCGATATCATCTGATACAACATATCAGGCCAGGGCATAGCCAGGGTCAGATAGAAAATCGGCACGAAGGCAATCCTGGCAATCCGCCAGCCACCGAGGTACATAACCAGCCCAAATATCATAATCGTAATCGAAAGCTGGGGTATCCACGCGTTGTGCAACACCAGCACTCCCCCAGCCTTGACGAGCACCGCCAGCAGAATAAACGCCCACCCCCACATGCAGACTTCTCTGGGAGCCTGGAACAGCCTGCGACGCCAATTGTACAGCATGAACAGGCTAAACAGCGGAATGATAAACCCGTGCGACCAGTTGACGTCCGCAAGCCATTGGTTGACAAGCTGCCGCAACTGCGTCCAGTAAAACGCCCCGCAGAGCACCGCCAGCACCGCGACCTTCAACCAGGACGACCAAGCTGGGCTTGCCAAAATGGACACCGGGGCGTCCTCGTCGCTAACCATGTCAGCCAGGCTCACACGTCGCCCAGCCGCGGCGTCAACTTGCTCGTTCGTCCGATCCAATTCCCTGCAGCCTTTCTCTTACCAAAGCTATTCATGCCCAAAAAACCACTAATGAACACGAATAAACACTAATGCTGGCGTATCAAAACTCTCTTCAAACTTTAAAAAACTCGCTGCTTTCCGCTTACAATAATTAGTGCCTATTAGTGTCCATTCGTGGCTCCCATATCGCGGGCAGTTGCTGACTTTTTTCGCATAATCTCAATTATCCACCCCAAGCTGCGACCAGCTCTCACAGGGTAGAACCCCGGAGTTTCGCAATCGGCCCGAAAAAAACGCCAAACCGTAGCTGCATACCGTAACCACGGCACCGGGCCTGTTACCAGGACTTGAACCGTCGGCTTGTCGGCGTAATCATCGCGTCGGAGAAGTTGCGGTCGTAGATGAAGCCAAACCCGTAGGTCATGCGGAACGCGTTGCGAAGCACAGCCAGAAACGACGAACTCCAGTGCGTGCCAACGGCGATAATATCGTCCTTTTTCAGGTACAGGTCCGGGTCCTTGCTCCGCATGATATTTTCGATATTTATCGGGATGGTCTGCTCCTGATTCTTGCCGATACGCCGTATCAGAATCGAGTTGCTAGGCCAAGCCATAGGCCCGAGATTACCCGCCGCGGCCAAGGCCATCTTTATGGTAACCTTTCGCCCGGTCAGGCTGTAAACGCCAGGCCTGAGCACTTCGCCCATGACATAAAACTCGCCAACAGGCAGCGGCGGGACGTGGATAATGTCGTTTGCGCGGATGACCACGTTCTGCCTATAATCGCCCTGCCTCAGCTTGGGGAGGTCTATCGCGATAACCCGCACCAGGTCGCCCTTTTCCATTTTCGCCCAACCAAACGGGTCAGAGGCGTCCTTGGGGTCGCCCTGCTTTATCGGCAAGGGCTGAATCTTGGCCCGGGCTGGCTTACCCACCTTGCCAGGTTTAGTTGGCCCAGTAGCGGGGATGGTCTTGGTTGGGCTGGCGGGCGTCTTGGCTGGGGCTTCGACCGCCACCTTGACCCACTCGCCGTTGCGATACGTCCATCGATAGCTCGCAGCCTGGGCGGGTTGAGTCGCTGGAGCTGTCCGGGTCGCTGGGGCTGGGGCTGGTTTGACCTGGCCCGTAGCTGTCTCACTGAGGCGCATCATCGACGGAGCTGGGCTTGTCACCGGAGTTTTTTGAGTCTCCGGAGCCTCTTGAGTAGCGGGCTGTATTGGTTGAGTAGCGGGGGTAACCTGGTCTGTCTGGGAGCGCCTGCGGGCCGGGGCCTGGCGAATAATATAAATCGTCTCGATGTCAGGCTGCGTTACGCCACTAGCCATCGCCAGGGCATCGAGCAGCCGCATATCCTTGCGAGGAAACGGATACGCGCCGGGCCTACCGATAGCTCCCAACAGCGAAAACGTCTGCTGCCGACGAACGACCACCGTAACGGAAACCTGTGGATCGCGGAGAATGTCCTTGCTGTAAGCCTGCTTGATAGCCTCGGTCAGCTCCATACTGGTCAGGCCCGTTGCAAAAATTCGGCTGTCAAGCTGGGGCAGGTCGATATAGCCACTGTCAGAAACCCGCCGGGGAAGAGTGGTCTCCATGCCCTCGGCATAGAGGTCCATAATGCTTATGCTCAGGTCGTCCATCGGGGCGATCATGTAGTCTTCGTCCGCGTATACCCAGTCTTGCGGGCCTGGCTTGGTAGCGTTGGGGTAGACCTCGTCAGCTTTGTCCAACTCGCCCATGTCCTGGATAATCCAGTTCACCTGGGCCTGGTCGGGCTTGGCAATAGGCTTGTCAGGCTGCAGGAACCGATACTCGCCAATGACCAGCGGAGCATCGCAACCGCTCAACAGCCCGAGCCAAACCGCCGCCAAGACCACAGTGACACCTTTTATCATGAACCTGATTCCCACAGCTATTTTCCTTTTCTCCAAGCCCGCATAAATACCCTGCGCCGTACTGGTACCTTCACAGCAGCCTACCGCCAACGCCACCGGCGCGGACAGGGCTTTGCAGACCTCGGCCTTTCAACTAACAGAATCGGCTATACCCACCTGTTGTCTTTACAGAATCTCTACGATAGACCCCGCCCGTGCCGCCGATACCAACGAGCTATCGGAGCATTCGCAGGCAAAGCCAACCGCATTTCGCGGGCCAGTCTACACGATAAACCCACCAAAATACAAAAAAAAATATCGCATTTTTTTCGCCAATTGCCATAGCTGCGTGGGTGAACCAAATATCTCGCAGAGTCGCAGAGAACGCTGAGAAAAGATAATTAAGTTTTTTTCTCTGCGAACTCAGCGTCTCTGCGAGAGATTCAAAATTTCCGCGTGGGTGAACCCCTCGTTCCTCGGGAACCACCAACCCTCCTGACTCCTGATTCCTGTCTCTTACTTTTCCTCCGCCAGGCCTGATTCTATCTGCGAGTTGAACCGCCGAAGCATATCCGAGAGTTGGCTTGTCGACCAGGCTATATAGGCTTGGTTGTGAGCGGGCTTGCCACGTCGTTCGCTCATTAGCCCATCCTGAACGTACGAGAGAAATCTGTCAATATCGCCTCTGCTGATAGCTGATGGATTTTGGCCCCACTGGAGCAAGGCTTCGAAGAGATCCCTGTGCCGCTTGTGCGTTTCACACTGGGCGGGCGTCAGCAGCGTGCCGGGGCGCAGGGATAGCTGAATCCCCTTCAGGCCCATGATGATAGGCTCGTAGTTTATGTGTCGCGAGAGCCTAAGAAACCGGAACTGCTGCACGAAAGGCCCTTCTTTATCAGTCCCAGCTGGGAGATACTGATCCTGACCCTGGCTGGTGCGTCGACGCGAAATTTCTGAAAACAACAACCCGGGCTTCGGGTCACATTGCAAAATCTCGCCAGGTGAGAGCCTGCGGATAATCATCTTGCCGCCATCGCTGCGGACAGGATCCCCGCCGATGGCAAAAAGGCACTTCATCACCGGTAGGGGCAGCAGGCGGTCGCGGTCGGGGTGCCTTTGGTGTCGCAACTGCATAGATAAGTGTATGCTGTGGGGGGTAACCTCGTAGAACTCGCGGGTTTGTTGAATCAGCTGATTCAGCACCCACGGGTCGCGCGTGATAGGCTTGGAGATATTCGCCTCGATGGAAAGGTTCCCCAGGGCAACCTCGAAAAATCCACGCCGGGGCTCGCCAGGCGTTTTTACGCGATGATTGTCGATATGCCCGCCCAGTTTCCACGTCAGCTTGTCCAGCCCGAAATCGTAAAAATACAAAAAACCGTCATACATCCAGTCCGACATGGCCAGGCCTTGCGGGTCGTGTATAACCCCGTGGCCGATGTTTGAAAACTCCAGCTCAGCCCCCAGCGGAATATGCCCAAACCCCATGTGGCCTCGCACAAAGGCCAGGTGAGACCGCACCGAACTGGTGTTGTACAACGCATCAGCAGCAGCTACCGCCCTGCGAACGTAGTCGATCAGATGGCTGGACTTGAAATCTATATCGCCCAGGCTGTCCGCTATCACCACGTCCAGCACCGAGCGATTCTGGTTGAGTATTCGCAAGGCTATCAGCGAACTGTTGATGCGATCGTAATATGTCTCCGCCTGAGGCAGCTGGTCAAGCTCGTAGCGAAACTCCCGCCGAATCCGTTCCTCGAACTGGTTGAAAACGACCTGGCGGATGACCATCCGCAGATAATTCGAGGCCAGGGACGCCATGGCTGGGGCGTCGAGAACCCGTTGATAGTCCGGCAGCGGCCTGGCTTTTATGGAGCGCCGAATCGCATAGTCGCTAATGCCGCCAACTTCAAAGTGCCGCCTTTTTATGTCGCGTATCCTCGTGCCGCTAAGCTCCGCCACAGCCCGGCGGGTGATTTCCTCGTTCGTGTGCAGCTGCTCTTTCTCAGCCTCGCGGATCACAGCGTCGATTTTCTTATCCAGCAGAATCTCCTGCTTGAGACTGTCGCGAAAAGCATAGCCAAACGAATGCTCCAGCTGCTTGACATTGCCCACAAACGCCATCGCCTTGACCTGGCCATGGCTGGTCTGCACATTGAGTCTCCGCCTGGAATAATTTCGCCCCTCATAATTCATCAGGGCAGCTAAGCAAGAGCCGGGCAGATCGCAAATAACATATCCGCTGATACGATGGCCGCGGTCGGGCACAGCATACATATAGGTATTGTCCGGGCTGATCTTCTTATAGCCATTGAGATACGCACGCCTGGCATAGAAAACGTGTTCGTTGTCCGCCAGGGCCTGGTTGGTAACCAGCCGCTTGCCCAGCACAGCCTGGAAAATCGCAGGCGACACCAGCGTACCATACACGAACAGGTTAAACGATTTGTCTTGTGAGTTCCTAGCCACGCGCGCATTATAACGATTATCAGTCAGCATGACTAGACCGCTGGTAAATGACCGAATGACGAAGCCCGAATGTCGAATCAATAACGAATTTCGAATAACGAACGAGCCGCGACCGGAAGAGAGCGGGATTGCGGTTTCAAGAGAAGAAAAACAAAAATCCGTGGTTCACTGTTTTTTGCTTTTACCGCTAGCTGATTACTGAAAGCTATAACATGCGAAGTAACCGTTCGACACCCATGCCGGTGAAATACTGGTCGCAAGCAGGGCTGATGTTGACCGACTGGTGCCCCAGCACCTGCGCGTCCTGCTATCTGCGCTGCAGCCCAGCGGGGCGTCAGTGGATGTCCGTCGAGTTTGCACTGGATGTTTGGCTACAGCTCGATGCACTCTGCCCGCACCGCTGTGGCGTGCACCTCACCGGCGGCGAGCCTTTCGGCGATTGGCCCAGACTGTTGGAAATAGCCAGGCTAGCCAAGTCGCGGAATCTGCTGCTGGACAAGGTGGAAACCAACGCGTATTGGGCGACGGACGAGGATATCGTGCGCCAGAGGCTCCAGGCCCTGGACAAGGCGGGCATGAAAACTTTCGCGATATCAGCAGACCCGTTTCATCAGCAGTTCGTGCCGATAGAAGCTCCGCGCCTGGCTTGGCGAGTGGCTGTCGAGCTGCTGGGCCCCCAGCGGGTTCAGGTGCGATGGGAAGATTGGCTGGGCCAGGGCCTGGCCGGGGCGACGGACGAGACGCGAAACGCGATATTCGCCGAGTGGATGGCCCGTCGGCGCGATCGCGTCAACGGTCAGGCTGCCGAGTCGCTAGCGGGGTATCTACCGCTCCGCCCGGCTGGGGAATTCGCGGGCCTGCATTGTCGCCGTGCTCTGTTGCGAGGCAAGCATGTTCACATCGGGCCGGAGGGGTATATCATGCCCGGCGTCTGCGCGGGGATATCGCTAGGCAGGGCAGACCGCGAGCCGATAGGGGAAATTTGGCAAAACCTTTACGACGCCCCAGTAGACAAGCCCGTGATCTCCGCCCTGGCCCAGGGCGGGCCTATGTCGCTGATGAGCCAGGCTGTGGAAATAGGCTTCGTTCCCGCAGCAGGCTACGCTTCCAAGTGCCACCTCTGCTGGGCGGTACGAAAGTTCCTGCACGCCAAGCCAGGCCCATGGTCTGACGAGCTAGCCCCAGCAACCATATACGAAAACCACAACGAAACTTTTTTACCATGAAGAGCGTGAAGAACATGAAGAAAAAAATATTTGGGTTGACTGGTCAACCAACTTTTTTCATCGATTGCGGGTCAGGACGTTGTGTAGCTCGCGGAGTCGCCAGTTCATCGAGTGCAGCAAGATGCCCAGGAACACGAACCCGCCGCCTACCAGCACCAGGCCCGTTGCCAATATCGCCAGCGGCACGTGGGTTACGAAGTGGTCC
>JAOZNE010000173.1:1447-4538 GCA_029933955.1 Phycisphaerae bacterium | reverse complement strand
TGCACGCGGGCGAGACAGTCGGGCTGGGCCTACTCAGCGAGATTCTCCGAGACACGGAACTCGAGGTCGAGGATATAAAGTAATTGCATTTTTACCTTATGGCGAGCGGTGAATTTTTTCCCCGCCTGCCTTTGCCCAGCCTACCTTGGGTGCTACAATTAAATAAGGCCTTTATGTCGTGCCAAGCCCGACGTCGAACAAAAGGAGTCCGTATGCTCAAGCTAAAACCTGTACCGAACGTGTCTCGAAATTTTTTAGGGTTTACGCTGATTGAAATTATGATCGTGATGGTGCTGCTGGCGATCCTGGCTGCGATAATCATCCCCCAAGCGAGCGACACTCGCCAGGACGCCGTCATCGCTGCTGCCAGGATGGCTGCCTACGACATGCAGTTCGCCCAGAGCGAAGCCCAGAAACTCGACGCGCGGGTAACGGTCAGCTTTGACACCGCCACGGAACGGTACACCATCGCTGGACCCAGCGGGCTGTTGACCAACCCAGCTACCCACGCCCCCTGCGACATCGACCCGCGAACAGCCACCGGCGAGCCTAGCCTGGATATTACCTCCGCTGAGTTCGGCGGGGGCAACCCCAGCGTAACTTTCTCGCCAGACGGCGAGCCGCTGCAGGGCGGCACGGAAGTACCCATAGCCAACGGCAGCAGCGTGGTCTTCACCTGCGGCAACTTTTCCCGAACCCTCACCATCACGCCAATACTGGGAAAAATCAGCGTAACGAGCAATTAGCAAAAGCTACACAAAAATTCACCATGAAGTACATGAAGAGCCCGGTGCCGTGGTGGCAAACACCGCAACCACGGCACCGGGCTTTTGTTTTTACTGATAACTGACAACTGTTTTACTTCTTGGCGGTGAAGTATTCTTGTAGTGGGCGAACTGTCCAGTCGCTGGCGTCGCTTGTTGGGCTTCTCAGTTCGCCGATGGCTCGCACTGCTGCCTTTGCGGCGGTGATGGTGGTTATCAGCGGGAGTTGGTGCAGCGTAGCCATGGCGCGGATTTTACCTTCGTCGGTGGCTGGGCCTCGTCTGGTGGGAGTGTTTATCAGCATTGCGACCTGGTTGTTGGTTATCATGTCAGCTATGTTAGGCCTGCCCTCGGAGAGTTTCGGAATGCGACGCACCGCTACGCCCGCCTCGGCAAGCAGCTCACTCGTGCCGCCGGTGGCGACGATGTCGAACCCCATTTCCACCAGGGCTTTGCCCAGAGCGGCCACGTGTGGCTTATCAGCATCGCAGACGCTCAGGAATATCGTGCCCTCCGTCGGCAGGGACGAGCTGGCAGCCATCTGACTTTTACCGAAGGCCAGCGGGAATGTCATGTCCAGGCCCATCACCTCGCCGGTGGATCGCATCTCCGGGCCTAGAATGACATCCACGCCGGGGAACTTGGTAAACGGGAAAACGCTTTCCTTCACCGCGGTGTGCGCGGGCCTGGCTGGCTCGACCACGTTCAGGTCGTCCAGACTGCGTCCAGCCATGACCTTGGCTGCGAGCTTAGCCCAGGGCTGTCCGGTCGCCTTGGCGACGAACGGCACGGTTCGGCTGGCTCGGGGGTTGACCTCGATAATGTAGACCTGCTCGTCCTTGACAGCGAACTGGATATTCATTAGCCCACGCACCGCAAGCCTACGGGCCAGGACGATGGCTTGCCGTTTTATCTCAGCGACGACCTTGTCCGACAGCGAATATGGCGGCAGGGCACAGGCTGAGTCGCCCGAGTGAATGCCCGCCTGCTCGATGTGTTCCATCACGCCGCAGACGACAGCCCGCGGATTTTCGTTTTTCTCGCATGTTCCTGCCGGAGCTGGGCCGAAGTCCGCTATGACATCGACGTCCACTTCCGTGGCGTTGTCCAGGAACTTGTCCACCAGGATAGGGCAGTCTCGCCCCACCATGCTGGCATCGACAGCCTTGGCCATGTACATGTCCAGCTGGGCTTCGTCGGAGACAATTTCCATCGCTCTGCCGCCCAGGACGTAGCTGGGTCTGACGAGCACCGGATAGCCTATGCCTTTGGCGACCTCGCGGGCCTGGTCTATCGAAAACGCGGTGCTGCCGGGCGGGCATTGCAGTTTGAGTTCGTCGAGCATCTCGCCGAACCGCTTGCGGTCTTCAGCCAGGTCTATGCTCTCTGGGCTGGTACCGATAATCGGCACGCCCGCAGCTTCCAGGCCACGTGCCAGGTTCAGGGGTGTCTGGCCGCCGAACTGAACAATCACGCCATGCAGCAAGCCAGACTGTGTAGCACAGTCGCCCTCGGCTGCGCTACGTGAGGATATTTCTTCACAGCCGGGGGCGGCTGTGCTACATAGCGGTTGGCCATTGAGTTTCTCGCAGATATTCAGCACATCCTCGAGCGTCAATGGCTCGAAGAACAGCAGGTCGGATGTGTCGTAGTCTGTCGACACGGTCTCGGGGTTGGAGTTCACCATCACCGCTTCATAGCCCAGTTCCTGTGCGGCGAAGGCGGCGTGGACGCAACAATAATCGAACTCGATACCCTGGCCTATGCGGTTAGGCCCGCCGCCGAGGATGACGATTTTCTTGCGATCCGATATGCGGATTTCGTCGTCGACATACGATTTCGGATTGGGGATTTCGGATTTGGGATTATCCAGGGCTTCGACGTCGATTTGCTTTATCGGCGTTTCGTATGTCGAGTAGTAATACGGCGTGGCGGCTTCGAACTCCGCGGCACAAGTGTCCACGAGTTTGTAGACAGGCTCGATGCCGAGTTTTTGGCGATAAGCCCGCACAGCTTCGTCCGAGGTGTTCCATATACTCGCCAACTGAATATCGCTGTAGCCCCACTTCTTAGCCTGGCGAAGTTGCTGGGCGTCGCATGCTTCGAGCGAGCCTATTTTTTCCAGATCGTTCTCGAAGTCCACCAGCTCCTTGATATTCGTGAGGAACCACGGATCGATGCTGGTCAGCTCGTAGACCTGCTCGACGCTCCAGCCCATTTTGAAGGCGTAGCGGACATAGTATATTCTGCCCTGGGAGGGGATAGAAAGTTTTCGGCGGAGCTTGGAAGTTTCGATAGGCCAGGCTTCAATTTGGGATTTGGAATTT
>JAOZNE010000173.1:0-1347 GCA_029933955.1 Phycisphaerae bacterium | reverse complement strand
ATTTCGCGCGTCGAGCCAATTGTCCTGGCCATCCAGGCCCAGGCCGAACCGCTTGACCTCCATCGAGCGGATGCCTTTTTGCAGGCTCTCCTTGAAGGTTCGCCCTATGCTCATCGCCTCGCCTACGGATTTCATCTGCGTGGTAAGCGTCTCGTCGGCGTCGGGGAATTTTTCGAATGTCCAGCGGGGAATCTTCGTTACGCAATAGTCGATGGTAGGCTCGAAGCAGGCGGGGGTTTCTCGCGTGATGTCGTTTGGCAGCTCGTCCAGGGTATAGCCACACGCAAGCTTGGCTGCGATTTTCGCTATCGGGAAACCCGTAGCCTTGCTGGCCAGGGCAGAGCTTCTGCTGACGCGCGGGTTCATCTCGATGACGATCATCCTGCCGGTTTTGGGACATGTGCCAAACTGGATATTGCTCCCGCCAGTCTCCACACCCACCGCTCGGATAATAGCCAGCGACGCGTCCCGCATTAGCTGATATTCCTTGTCGCTAAGCGTCTGGGCTGGAGCGACGGTGATGCTGTCGCCGGTGTGAACGCCCATGGCGTCGAAGTTTTCGATGGCGCAAACGATGACGACATTGTCAGCCTTGTCGCGCATGACCTCCAGCTCGTATTCCTTCCAGCCCAGCACCGACTCCTCGATAAGAACCTCGCTGACGGGCGAATAGTCCAGCCCGCGCTTGGCGATGGTCTCGAACTCTTCGGAGTTAAACGCAAAGCCCCCGCCCGTGCCGCCTAGTGTGTAAGCTGGGCGTATCGCACAAGGCAGGCCTATTTCCCCGACGATCTGCCGAGCCTGGACCATGGTGTGGGCGATGCCGCTTTTTGGTACGTCCAAGCCACATTCGATGCAGATTTTTTTGAACTCCGTGCGGTCTTCCGCTCGGTTGATAACCTCTCGCGTGGCTCCGATCATTTCCACGCCGAACTTTTCCAGCACGCCCTTATCAGCCAAGGCCACCGCGGTGTTCAGCCCGGTCTGCCCGCCCAGCGTTGGCAGCAGTGCGTCGGGGCGTTCCTTCTCGATGATCTTGGTTACCGCTTCGACCGTGATAGGCTCGATGTACGTTCGGTCAGCGAATTGGGGGTCGGTCATAATCGTCGCTGGGTTGGAATTGACCAGCACGATCCGATAGCCTTCCTCTCGTAGAGCCTTGCACGCCTGCGTGCCGGAGTAGTCGAACTCACAGCCCTGGCCTATGATAATAGGCCCCGAGCCGATAAGCATGATAGTCTCAATATCTTCGCGTCTGGGCATACCGCTGACCGTCCTTGCAATCGAAAAAAAAGTAATCAGTAATCCCCAGCACTTATTTGCGTAAACCCAAAATCGTTGTTCTTT
>JAOZNE010000016.1:14818-16399 GCA_029933955.1 Phycisphaerae bacterium | reverse complement strand
ATCGACATTTCCGTCCAGGCTGGCGACGGGGGCAATGGATGTATGTCGTTTCGGCGAGAGCGGTTCGTCGCAAAGGGCGGGCCCGACGGCGGAGATGGCGGCAGGGGCGGCAGTATTTATATGCTCGCAGACGAATCGCTAAACACGCTGCACCACCTGGCGGGGAAGCATCACTGGAAGGCCAAGCGAGGCGGCGGGGGCAGGGGCAAGAAATGTCATGGTCGGGGCGGCGAGGACATTGTCATCCCCGTTCCACCCGGCACGCTTATACGAGACGCTGAGCATAATCTGCTGCTGAAAGACCTCGCCGAGCCAGGCCAACGGGTTTGTGTAGCCAAGGGTGGCAGGGGCGGCAAGGGCAATACCAGGTTCAAAACCGCTACTAACCAGGCGCCGCGCGAATTCGAGGAAGGCCTGCCAGGCCAACACCGCCAGCTGCACCTGGAGCTGAAACTCATCGCAGACGTAGGCCTGGCTGGGCTGCCAAACGCGGGCAAGAGCACGTTGGTTAGTCGTCTCTCCGCAGCCAGGCCCAAGATCGCAGCCTATCCGTTTACCACGCTGACGCCCACGCTGGGCATTGTCGAGATGACAGGCTATCGCAGGTTCGTCATCGCGGACATACCCGGGCTTATCGAAGGAGCACACGAAGGGCATGGCCTGGGCGACGAGTTCCTGCGACACATCGAGCGGACGAAAATTCTGATTCACCTCGTGGACATCTGCCAGACCGACGGGACATGTCCAGCTGAGAACTACGAAAAAATCCACTACGAGCTGGAGGCCTACTCGCCCAAGCTGGCCAGGAAGCCCGCGATTATCGTCGCCAACAAAATGGACCTCTCCGACAGCCAGGAGCACTTCGAACAATTCAGCCAAAAGATCCGCCAAGCCAACCCCGACTTGGCGGGCCATAAAATCCTAGCCATCAGCGCCGCCACGGGCCAAGGCCTGGACGCCCTGCAGGAAGAAGTCTGGCGAATGCTCCACCCACCAGCGGAATAGGGACAAAAGTATTCCGCGGCAAACTTGCACTTTCGCAAACGAAGGTGTACCTTCGAGCTGATGAGAAGCGAACTGTCAATTTCGATTTCGTCCCAAACCCGCTCGATGCGTGTGCCGCGGAAGCGGATAACGGAGCTTGTCGAGTTTGTCGCCGAGGCTGAGGGGGCGGACTTTGTCGAGCTGGAAGTCGCGGTGGTTTCCTCGCGTCGGATAGCAGAGCTGAACCGCAAGTACCTGGGGCACGCCGGGGCGACGGACGTTATCACCTTCGATTTGTCAGACCAGGCACTGGGCGGCATCCGTGGCATGGTGGTGGTTTGCTGCGACGTAGCCCGCGAGCAAGCCGCCCTGCGACGTGGCGGATTGCAACGCGAACTGCTGCTCTACATAACCCATGGCCTGCTGCACCTGCTGAACTACGACGACACCACCGACGAGCAAGCCCAGAAAATGTACGCCCGCCAAGAAAAATTACTAGCCAACTTCACCAAACGCAAGTCGTAGACGCAGCCTTGCCATAACCCCCAGACCATTTCATAATCCGTAGGTGGGATGGATATACAGCTCCGTAGGAGC
>JAOZNE010000016.1:0-14718 GCA_029933955.1 Phycisphaerae bacterium | reverse complement strand
GGAGCTGAAGATTCGTGGTTGTCCTTTTTTCTACAAAGATTCCGCTCCTACGGAGCTAAAAACATGGATTTCCGCCTGCGCGGGAATGACAAAGAAAAAAACAGAAAAAAGCATGGGCAAGATGCCCAAGCCACACATGGGCGAGACGCCCACGCTACGGGAAAAGCCCTGGCTGGGCTTAATCCAACGTTTTATCGCTGTGCCGCGAAATCCAAAATCCGAAATTGTCCAGCCCGTCAGTACGCGCCGTGGCCTGACAGAACCGCTGGTATGGTGTGCACGATAATCATCAGGTCGAGCAGCAGGTTGCGATTGCGGATGTAGTACAGGTCCAGCAGCACCCATTGTTCGTAGCTCAGTTCGCTCCGGCCTGATATCTGCCACAGACATGTCAGGCCTGGCTTTACGCAGGTGCGGAGTTTCGCGGCGCCCTTGGCCTTGGCGGCTTCGGGCTGCCAAAGAGGCCTGGGCCCGACGATCGACATCTGCCCAGCTAACACGTTGAAAAGTTGCGGCAACTCGTCGATGCTGCTTTGTCGCAGAAACCTGCCGATCCATATCAGCCTGGGGTCGTCGACGATTTTGAACACAGGCCCCCCATGGTAGTTCAGATGGCTGAAGAAGACCCGGTCTTCCTCCGCGCCGGGCCTCATCGTGCGGAACTTGTACATCGTAAAACTCTGCCCGCCTAGCCCAGAGCGGCTTTGACTGAACAGCACAGGCCCGCGCGAGGTCAATTTTATCATCAGGGCTACCAACAACAACACCGGCGAGAGCACCACCAGCAAGGCTGCGGAGAATATCACATCGCCCGCCCGCTTGACAAACCCGTACCACCGCCCCCCAGCTGGAGCCACAGCTTCAGCTCCCGCGGCGTCAAGCTCCGCCAGCAAATCAGCTGCATCGATTGTAGTAACAAAATCAGCTCTCACCTAGCACGTCCCATCTATCGCGTCATTATAGGCCTTTTCCATAAGGCTTGCGATATTCGCCGGGGCAAAACTTTTGGCCACTCGTTTTTGCGCGCAGTTGCCGGTGTCCTTTCGCAAGGTTTCGTCGTTGTAACATCGGCCAAGTTGGCGGGACAATTCAGAAATATCCTCGCCGGGGCTGGGCGAAAAATAAACCCCCGCATCGCCCAAAATCTCGCGGTTGGCGGGAATGTCAGCCAACACCACGCACCGCCGATAGGCAGCGGCTTCCAGCAAAACCAGGCTGGCTCCTTCCAGCAAGCTGGGCTGGGCGACCATCATAGCGTTGGAGTACAGCTCCGCCAGGGCAAGGCCTGACTGCGGGCCTAGGAACATGACCCCGCGCGAAGCCAGGTTACGACATCGGCGGGCGTAGGCTTGATGCGAATCTTCCGCTGCGATAACCAGCGGGATAGGCAAGGCTGCCTCAGCCCAGGCTTGGAGCAAAACGTGAAGCCGTTTTTCCGGCACGATGCGCCCGACATGAAGCGCGTAACCATTGGCTTGGAGACCCCACCGACGGATAATGTTTGGCTCGACAGGCTCGGCCTGGCCAACGCCGTTTGGCACGCATCGCACGGGCCTGTTAAAATCGCGGGACAAATCGCTGGCCAGGTTTTGCGAAACCGCTGTTACCACCCGCGCCGATTTCATGCCGACGGCCAGCCCGCCGGAGATAGCAATCCGGGCTGGCAGCGACCACTTGGCCCGGAGCCAGTCCGGAGCGTGTACCGTAAACACCACGGGCAACCCAGCCAGGGCGGGCAGCCAACTCCACAAAGCGGGCCCCGGCGAGTGAATATGCACAACATCCACGTCCCGGCGGAGGACATCCCACACCGCAGAAGCTGTGTGCGTGAAAGCGTCGAGATGCTTGCCGTCAAACCCAGCGGTTACCACGCATCGACCAGCCGCCGCCGCGCCAGCTCCGCGAAGGTAACTCGCCCTGCCGTAGACCAGCACCTCGTGTCCCCGCCTGGTCAGCTGACCTGTGAGGTCCTGCACCACATGCTCGACCCCGCCAACACGGGCGGGGATGCCTCGGGAACCTATCATCGCAATGCGCATCGCTGGGTCGCCCTTTCGTAAAATCGCTCGATGGCTTGGAGAATTTTGTCGCTGTCGTGTCGGGCTAATACCAGCTCGCGCCCAGCCTGTCCAAGTCGCCGGGCCTGGGTTGCGTCGTCCAAAAGTTCGCCCACCACCCGGGCTAGTTGCTCCGCGTCGCCCGGGGGGAACAGCCTGCCTGTTACGCCGTCGGTTATCCATTCTCGCAGCGGCGGATGGCTCGGCGCGACGACGGGCCTGGCCTGGGCCAAGGCTTCAAGCATGACCGCGGGGCTGTTCTCCATCCATCGGCTGGTTATCACCACCGCCGATGCCCCGGCGTAAAGCAAAGCCATTTCCGCGGACCCAACATGACCAGGAAGCGTAACGTTGTCCAGCGGCGACTTGTCGAGTTGCTCGCGAAGCTGTGGCCAGACTGGGCCGTCGCCCGCGATTATTATCCGCGCTTGGGGCAGTCGGCGGGCGATTTCTATCATCATCTCCGGCGATTTCTCCGGCGAAACTCGCCCGGCAAAAAGCACATAGCCCCCAGCTGACACCTCCTGCGGAGATTCCCGCGGGAACTCCACAGGGTTTGGCAGCAGCGATATCTGCTCCCGGGCCAGGCCCGTGCGTCGCAGCACATCGCACATGTATTCGGTCGGGCAGAGGAAGGTGTCGACGAATCGGCCATACCTGCCAAGTAGCAAATTGCACCAGCTCTCCACAGCCAATGCGACCCCGCCAGCTCCGGCGCATCGTGGACTTGCCGCGTGCCAAAATTTGTTGCCCAGGCAGCGAGTGCAGACGCCCGATCGGCGGAGGAAGAACTTCGTCGGGCAGGCTAGTCGGTAGTCGTGCACCGTCATCACCACGCCCACGCCATGGCGGGCGAGCACGGGGAAAATCGATGGCGTCAGGTGGTGGTAGATATTGTGGACGTGTGCGACGTCGACGGGGTTGGCTTGGAGGAACTTGTCCAGGCTGGCTGCAGCCTGGCGGTTGTGGATTAGTTTCAGCAGGGCTAGCGGATTTCGCGTAGCGGTGAAGTCGAAATATTTTGGCATCCCAGCTGGGCCGGCCCGGCCAGCGCAGCCGAAGTTCAGCACGGAGTGGCCTTGCGATTTTAACAGCTCGGTCAAGGTGCGGACGTATCGCCCCACGCCGCCGGCGATGGCGCCGCTGCTATCGATAAATTTTTCTATCTGCAGAACTCTCATATTTTCAGCATGGCTTTCCCCGGCTGCAGGTGAGCCAGGAGTTTGTGCCATAATATCCAGCCTGCTACTCCGATGGCGTCTCGACGGTACAGGTCTCGCACGGTGCATATCATCCAGCAAGACTGCGTGCACGCCCGGGCCCGGCTTCGTGCGTCGCGCCCGGCCTGGCCCGTCCAAATCTTCTGCCAATCGTCGGCAATAATGTTGCCCATAATCGTCCCCAACACCGAGCAGTTGTAGACCTCGCCGTCGGCCTGGATGAAGAAAAACCCGCGCCCCGCGGAACAACGAAACCTCTTTGGCCTGCCGAGGAGATACTCGCGCGTGCGGGCGGTGAAGTGCGCGCGGAGCCAGAGCTTAGGCGTCCACGACCGCAGGAGCTTCTCTATAACTTGGCCAAAAATTTCGGTCGTGTTTTGCGGCATCTCGCCCGCGATTCCCGCTGAGACGCCCAGGTGCGTCTCGGCGCCGTGGGCGGCGACGATACCAAGTTCCAGCCCGAGCGACTCGGCCAGATTGGCTATCTCCGGGAGTTGGCTGACATTCCGAGCGGAGACCGTCATGCTCAGCCTCAGGCCTTCAAAACCAGCATCAGCCAATCGTCGCAGCAACTCCGTCGCGTGGTCGAAAAACCCAGCCTCCCCGCGGATTTCGTCGTGCGTTTCCCGCAGCCCGTCGATGCTCACCGCCAGGCGAACGGTCGGGTCGATTTTGCGAATCTCGTCCATCATCTCGACGGTTCGGTCGACGAGATAGCCATTGGTCGAGATGGTGATTTGTGCTCGCGGACATCGCTGGCGAACTTGGCGGACGAACCCCGCCAGGTCGTCGCGAAGGAATGGCTCGCCGCCGGTGATATTGACCGTCCGCAGCGAGGCTGGCAGCTTGTCGAGGCAGGCTGGGGTGATAGCATCCCGGGCTTTGCTCTGCCAGATATTGCACATGACGCACTTGGCGTTGCACCGGTGCGTGATTGCGATTATCGCGTCGCTGGGCTGTCGAATTTTTCCGCAGGCGGTCATCAGCAAAATAGTTTACCGCCGAGGGCTGCAACATTCCAGCGCAGCATGTGGCACAGCCGCCCCCGGCTGTGGTTTTTCCGTGGCACAGGCGTCTCGCCCATGTTTTTTTGCTTTTCTTTTTTTGTCATTCCCGCGAAGCTTGTCCTCGACCCGATCGGGGAACGGGAATCCAGTTTTTTGACGGGATAACATTTGCTGTTTCTGTTTTTTTCTTTTCTAATTATTTTTCTCTTTGTGTTCTATGCGTTCTTTCGCGGTAAATTTTGCTGTTTTTTTCGCGGGGATGATAAAATCGGTCAGTGCTTCAGCAACTTGGCGAACTTTTGCGTCATCGCAGCCTGGCTGAATTGTTGCACGTGCTTTTGTCCCGCAGAAGCCAGCCTGGCCCGCAAACCCGGCTCCCTCAGCAACCGCCCTATGCCATTGGCCAGGGCCTGGGCGTCGCCGGGGGGAACCTTCAGGCCTTGCTGGTCGTCAGCGAACATCTCGTCGAACGCGGGGATATCGCTGGCTACCACCGCCAGGCCCGAAGCCATGGCTTCGAGCACCGAGACATTGAAAACTTCCGACCGCGTGCTGAGCACAAGCAAGTCCGCCCGAGCCAATATCTCCGGCACGTCGTCGCGGGCGCCCAGCGGGAAGACAACCTCGCCCAGGCCTAGCTGATCGATTTTACTTCGCATCTCCAAGCTGTCCGTGCCTCGGCCAACCAGCAACACGCAAGGCGGCCTGGCTGATTGGCCCGCGAGAATAACACAAGCCTGGAGCAGCGCATCGAAATCTTTGTCCGGCACGACATTGGCGACCTGCACCACCACGGGCCTGTCAGCTATGGCTTGGGGCAGGGAATTTTCGCCGGGCTTGGCCAGGGCGAACCGCTCGATATCCACGCCGTTATGGATCAGGCTGATGCGATCGGCTGAGATGCCCCTGCTGGTGAACTGCTCCATTTGTCGTAGGCTTGTCAGGACGATCTCGTCGAGCAGGCCCAGGCGAATGTACCGCCGCAACCTGGGCGTGAAGTCGCCCAGTTGGCCCGTCGGGGTGGAGTTGCTCCACAGAATCGTACGCAACCCAAGCCCGCTGAGTTTCGCACCGACCAGGCCAAAGAACATCGAGTTGCGGAACGCGTCGATAACGATCATCGCGTCAGGCTTGGTTCGCTTAAGTTGTCGCACCAGCCGAGGCAGGGCCAGGGCGTCGAGCCTATGTTTTTGCAAGCCTGACAACAGCTCCACCCCAGCCTGTCGATAGGCTGGGGCGATTTTCCCCTCGCTGCGCAGGGCGATAGCTGAGACCTCCACGCCGTGTTGCTGCAACGACGCCGCCAAGCCCAGAGCGGTAGTCTCCGCCCCGCCCACACCCAGATTGCACAACACCATCGTTACCCGCATATCAATCTCCGAACCTGTTCCAAGCTACGAAAAAAGCAATCAGTAATCAGTTGTCAGTAATCAGTAAAAGCAAAAAACATGGATTCCCGCTTTCGCGGGAATGACAAAAAAACAAAAAATTCATTTTCGCGTTCTTTCGCGTGTTTCGTAGTTTGTTGTTTCTCTTAAAAAAAATCCGCGGTTATCTGTGTTCATCCGTGGTTCGCTGTTTTTTTTCAAAAAAATTCGTGTTTATTAGTGTTCATTCGTGGTTCTTTTTTTGTGGAGCATCTATCGACTTCCGCACCGCTGTCCAGGCTCGGCGGGCTAGTGCACAGGCTACGCCTGCTGCGTAGGCGAGGTTGCTCCGTTGACCTGTCAGCAGGCCCCAGATGGCGTACTGCAAGATCGTCCCAGCAAAGTCATATCCGATAAGCACGACTGTACCCGCGCCGCCCTCGACCCCGCGAGCTGCGATGCGCAGCGAGTTGTCCACATAGGCCTGGCCTCGCTGGAACATGCTCCCCCGCCCGCCCGGTGCGGGGGCATGGCGAATCCAAATCTGCCGCGTGCGAAACAGTGCAAGCTCTCTGCCCAGCCTGTATGACAGGTCGCGGTCTTCGCCGAACGCATAGCCCGTGAGTTGCTCGTCGAACCGGGCCCCTCTGGCGACCTGGCCTCGCAAACTCATCGCCCCGCTGGACAGCCTGGCCGCCGGTTCGAGCTTGCCCGCTAGTCTATTGTCCAGCCGAACGTAGCGACACCGCTGACGGCGAGGCGCCCATCGCATCCTGCCCAAGGCCCCAGCTATCGCTTCCCAAACCATGCCTTGCCAGGTCTCAGGTTCGTCGCGATAGGCAAGCGTTATCCCCGCGACCACCCCCGCCGAGTCCAGCCTGTACAGATCCGACAGGTTTTTCAGCAGGTCGACATCCAGGAGCATATCGTCGTCGAAACAGGCGACGATATCCCCGCGAGCTATGGTCAGGCCCGCGTTGCGGGAGGCTGCGGAACTTGGCTCAGCTCGGCGGAGGACCTTCAGGTCTATCCCCGCCCGGGCGAGGATGGCGGGCAGGTCGTCGTCGATTTCGCCAGCCCCGTCGTTTACGATTATCAACTCGTTGGGCTTATGGCTCTGCCGGGCGAGAGCCTCGACAACCAGCCGAAGCGGTCCGGGCCTGTCGTGCGTGGGAATTATCACCGAGATCGTCATCGCCATGGCAAAAACCTCTTGGCGGTTTGCCATAATTTCCGGACTGAACTACGCAGCAATCGTTTCTGCCCGGCGTCGAAGAACCACGGCGAGAAGATGCACGCGGTCAGCAGGAGTATCCATATCGGGCCTACCACGAACGACGGCAGCAGCAGCAGTGCGGGGGTGGCCAGGAGGAAATAGGTGCTGTCGTGCAGGCGCGTTTTGCTGATGAGGAGGTAGACCAGCATGACGACCCCACCGCCGAAGTACATGCCGACCCCCGCAGCGCGGGCTGCGCCGACGATATCGAATTGCGGCATCCACAGCAGGGCCAGCAGCGCGTTCAGTCCGCCGCCAACCAGGCCTGCGATGGCGATTACGATAGGCCTTTCGTGCAGCTTGGCGGGGATGCCGAGAATCGTCAGGTTGCTCACAGCCATGAAAAACATCAGCAAGCCCGGCAAGCAATAGTAGCCCGCGCGGTACTCGACTTGCAGCACGCGAATCCATATCGGCGCGGTTACATAGAGCAAAACAGTAAGCGTCATCACGACCAGCGTAACCACTTTGAAAGCTGTCTCCAGCGTGTAAATCGCGCCGGGCCTGTCGCCGCTTTCCCACCGCTTGGCAACATGCGAGAAGATAACCGCCCAGGCTGCGTTGGCGAGGAACAGCAAAGGCTGGGCGAGTTTCATGATAACATGAAACAGCCCCGCGCTGCTTTGACCCAGTTGTCGCAAGGCCAGGAAGTAGCTGACATATCCCGCGCCAAGCCAAACCAGTGCGCTCAACATGCCTACGAAGCCGAACTTCAAAAATCTCAGCATCCCGCCAGCCCCTGTCTCCTCGGCGAGTTCGTCAAGTTCGCCTCGGCCTGTGGGCGCGGAAGCTACGAGCGTGTCCGCGTCGCCCTGGGAGATGGGTTCGAAGTCAGGCTGGGGGAACTTTTGGCAGGGGGCGAGCTGGGGCGCGTCGGGCGAATCGCTCAGTCGAGATATTTTCAGCACCGCTGCCCGCAGCAAAGCCAGGCCCAGGGTAAGCGTCAGAACAAGTGCTCCCAGATGCGCGTAGAGAATGGTCAGAGCGGTGGCTTCGAACTGAACCGCTGCCAGGCCTGCGACGGTGAAAACGACGCTGAAAAATATTTCGACGACCGAGACCAGCCTGTATACGCGCAGGCCGTACATGAAACTTATCATGTTCATGTGCAAGCCCATCAGCAGGACATTGCCCAGCACGACGAGGCAAATTTGCCCGAGGTGTCCTGGTGGCAGTTGGCTGTTCAGGCTCGGCAGGATTAGCCAATCGGCACACTGCTGGCGGAGGAAAAACCCCGCTGTGCCCATCAGCAAGACGATGGCCAGGACGCCCAGCCAGACGCGTTTGAAGAAAAGCCAAAGCTGCCCGCGTGACTCGTACAGGCTGACATATCGGCCCATGCCATGATGTGTCCCCAAGGTTACCACCGACCCGCCGAGGATGAAGACCATCACGCCGGCTCCCCATATACCCATCTCGCTGAGGGAGACAAAGTACGTAAACAGCACGACCCGGGCCATGCCCAAAGCCTTCTGAAAAACCATCGCTGGCAAGTAAACGCTCATCGACTGAGCGATGCTGCCAACTTTTATCAATCGCGAAAACAAAGACAAAGCTTACTCCGATCTTGCTGCAAAAAAAAGACTCCGCCGCTTGATACTATCAAGAGTCCACGGATTACACGGATTAAAAACTGATTTAGCGAACCTTCGGTTTCACAGATTTTTTATAAAAAAAGAATCCGTGTAATCTTCTTCTAAAAATCCGTGTAATCTGTGGACTCTTATTTGCCTATTTGCCTATTTTCACCGCTACATACGAGCTGCCTTGGCAACAAAGGTTGGCTAGGAGTTTTGGCAACGAGCCTGAGCGGATAATCCGCAGCAGGATTTTATGCACTGCTCCGCCTTCGCTGTCCAGCCTGGCGTCCCAACTGTCGAGTATTTTGTTAAACCCAGCCTGGCTTAGCATCGAGCGGGTTTTCCCTGGCGTGAACCAGTGCATCGCTGGGCTGCGCGTGTTGCCGACCCAGCCTGGCCTATGGCGTTGCGTCCAGCGGGTCAGCTTTGTTTGCAGGGATGCGGGATACCAACTGAAACACGGGAACCACGCTATTTCGTTTTGGCGGGGGCATAGCCTGTTCGTCGTGGTGAACCAGAAAACTCCGCCGGGGCGAAGCACTCGCCAGGCTTCGTTGAACATGGTTTGCGGGTCGCGGACATGCTCCGCCACAGCCAGGGCGTGAACGATATCGAAACTCTCGTCGTCGAAGTCAAGCGTCTCAGCCTGGCCTGGGCGAATGTCGATTTTCGCGTCGCAATGCTCCGCCAGCTGGCAGGCCAACAGCCGGGCTGGCTCCCAAGGCTCGACGCCCGCAGCCCGCAGCCCGAGTCTGTCAGCCGCGATAAGCATCAGCCCCTGAGCGGCTCCGACGTCCAGCAGCTTGGCCTGGTCTGGAACCTCCGCCGCGCGACGAAGCCTGGCCAGGATTTTGACGAGATGCGCCTGGGCCTGGTCAAGACCAGCCAGGGCCTGGTCAAAAGACAATCTCTCAGCAGCGATATTGCTCATAGCCTCGCCAGCCAAACAAAAAAAAGAACCACGGATAGACACGGATGTACACAGATAATTTAAACTACGAAACACGCGAAAGAGAAAAGTAATCAGTTTTCAGTAATCGATGATCAGTAAAAGCAAAAACATGGATTCCCGCTCCCCGATCGGGTCGAGGACAAGCTTCGCGGGAATGACAGGGGGGCGTGTTTCTTCTGTTTTTTCCGAATCCATGGCTACCCTGCAAACAGCCGCAGTGTAGCCATGCCACCCACCATCCGCGGTTATCTGTGTTCATCCGTGGTTCTGCTGTTTTTTCTTTTTTTTAATTCGTGTTTATTAGTGTTCATTCGTGGTTCATCTTGTCCAGGCTGGCTCTGCGATTGGCATGTCCAGCGACTGGGGTTCCAGCAGTCTGTTGCAGAAAACCATATACGCACTGAAGCACCAGAACAGGCCCGTGCTGAAGACATCCCACAACGGGTCGCGGAACATCGCGTCGGTGAGATAGTTAGCCATGACCACCCAGAAGAGTACGACGAATTCCCGACACAAAATTCCCGACGCGCCAGGCGGGAGTTTGCGGTAAAGCTGTAACGACTGCCTGAACAACAGAACCAAAACCAACACCGTCAGCAGCAGACCGATGGCGCCCGTCTCAGCTAACATATTCAGCAGCAGGTTGTGCTCGACCAGAACGCCGGTGTACATGCCCGTCAGAGAAGCGGGGTCTCGCTCCATGGCGTAGACCTTGTCCACGAAATGACCAAAGCCAACCCCCGCGATCGGTGCCTCTTTGAAAATTTCCCACGTCCGGGCCAGAAGTACCTGCCGGGCGACGATAGGCCCGCGAGCTGCGACGCCGCCGGTCGCCCGGTCGGTCGTAGCGAGTCTGTCCCACATGGCCGAGGTCGCCACGGTTAGCACCAGCACGAGCATAGCTGCCTTGGCCCAGGCCAGCCGATGACGATTGGCCAGGAGTACCCAGACGAACGCACAGGCGATGAAGGCAACGAACGCGCTGCGGATACCTGTGAAGAAAATCGCAGCGGGGATGAGAATAGCCTGTAAAACAAGAGCTGCGCGATACATCCCCCGCAGCTTGCGGATGAGGAACAAGTCCACGAAGAACAGCATGGTCAGGAAGACCGCCTGGGGCGAAGCGATGGTAAACGCTCCCCTCGCGCGGTCGAACATCATGCCATATTCCGGGTCGTTGATATAGCCAGGCCAAATCAGCGCCCGGGCTGCGACGGTGTATCGCAGAGCGACCCACTGCATATAGCCTATATAGATAGCATACCAGCCGTAGATTGTCAGCAGGATAAGCGCCCTGCCGATCTGTTTCTCGCTCGAGCCGACGTTGTACAGCAGGAAGAACATGGCAAATGGCAAGACGAGCGAGCCGATGTATCGGAAATACGGAGCCGTCTCGACCCCCTTAACCGAACTAACCCAGCCTGTTATATGGACGTTTATGCCGACGTAAACCAACAAAGCCAACATCGCCCAGAGTATGGGTTTGTCAAATCGTATCACCCTGCGGTGCAGGAGGAAGTATAAGCAATAACCCAGGATCGCTCCCAGGAAGATGAATCGCGGCACGGTCATATTGAAAAAGCCCGCTAGTTCGAGCTTCCAGCCAGGCCAATCGAGCAGGCCATATGACAGGACCCAAAGCCAGGCCCAGAGCGTAACGTCCCACCGCAGTGCCCAGTAGAACATCACTGTTGAGCCTAGCAGGGCCAGGAGCGAAATCGGCAGCAGGCTTGGACAGGCCAGACCAACCCCCACCGCCAGGGCTGCGACAAAGAGCACAGCAGCCAGGAGTACAGGCTCAAACTTTTCTCGGCCCGGGTGGTGTGTGTGAGGTTTTTTCATGGCGGTATATAACTGTTGTCCAATACATATATTAGCTGTATTAGAGGACGCGAGATTTATTTCGGATCTCAGATTGCGGATTTCGGATTATTTTACGAACGAGCTTACTCCGAAATCCGAAATCAAAAATCCGAAATCGCCCGGGTGAACCAACCAGTTTTATGTCCGCCCACAACGCCCAATGGTAAAACCAGAGTGCGATCTCGCACATTATCTCTCTGCCATTTTCAGACGCGGTTGTACAGGAAATTCGGTATCGGATACGTTCGCATATTCATAACAAGCCCGACGAGTTTCCCGCCGCCGGCGACAATTCTCTTCTTGGCCTGGCCAACCGCTTCTCGCGGGGTTATGTCCGAGTGAACCACCAGGACGACTTCTTTCAGCACTCCAGCAAGCACCTGCGCGTCGGGATAGTGGTTGACCGCAGCTGCGTCCACCAGCACATGGTCATATTTTTCCACAAGCTGGTCGAAGAACTTTCGCACAGCGTCGCTTCTCAGCAGGCCTAGCGATTTTTTCTCGATGGCACCGACGGTGAAGACGTCGAGGTTGTCGTTGACTCGCCGGGCTACCGAGTCGATATCCTGCCCACCCAGCAGCACTTCGGTCAGGCCCGGGCCTTGGGGCAGGGACAGCGTTTTGTGCACCGCAGGCTGTCGCAGGTTGAAGTCTACCAGGGCGACTTTCGCGCCGCCAGCTGGGCCGCTGCCGGACAGGGCCAGGGCGCAGGCAGTAGTCGTAGCCCCTTCGCCGCGGGCAGCGGAAGCGAGCATCACAGCTTTGCTGGTAACTCGGCCCGAGTAAAACAGCGACGCCCACATGCCGCGGAAAATATCCTCAGCCTTACCGTCAAGCTGGGCTTTGGACGCCTTGGGTGGACGGGCTGAGGTCATCACCTCTGCCAGGTCGCCATTGCTTTGGACATTGTCTTGTATTTCCGTCATCGTTCACCTCTAGCGGGTTCTTATAATTTTTCTGCCTAGTTTCGGCACAGACCCCAGCACTGGCGTGCCGAGGTATCGTTCCGCGTCGTCGATACCTTTTATGGTGTGGTCGAAATGGTCAGCCAGGAACGCGTAGACCAGCGACAACACCACGCCCGCGATACACGCAAGCAGCAAGTTTAGCCAAACCACAGGCCGACGCGGGTCCTCGGGGTTAGGCCTGCCCGGGTCGCCGAAGGTGCTCACGAGCACGGGGTTGCGAGCCAGGTTCTCCGCCCGGATCGAGTCGAGGAATTGACGATTTTCCCGGTCGTAATTTTCGGTCGCAGCCGCGACAGCCTTCTTGAGCCTGTCATATTCGACACTGGCCTGGCCAAGCCTGGCCATGCGATCCTGCAGAGATTTTTTCTGCGCTTCGAGATTCGCCCGCGAAGATTCAAGCTGCGTTATCGAGTATTTCGTGCGTTGCTGCTGCTTTACCATCTCGGCGTGTAAATCCTGGTAGCCCGAGCGGAGTTCCTTTTTCAGATTTTCGACATCCTTGAACTTGTCGGTGAACTCGGGCGTCAGATTGTTGAGTTTGAGTTTTAGCGCAATTATCTTGGCCTGGAGCAGCGTGATAACCGAGTTGGTGGTGATGACCTCGTCGGGCACAGCTATCTTGGCGGGGTCCTTCTTGGCCAGCTCGGTAGCGACGGCTTGCTGCAAGGTTTTGAGCGTGGCAAGACGACTGTCTATGCCGCTTATTCTGACATCGATTTTGTCGATAGTGCCTGTAATGCCCGTGCTGGAACCCTGGTCGCCGATGAGGCTCACGACCGTGGCCAGGTCTGGCCCGAGCTTTCTGGAGTAGTCCGCAAATTCGGTCGCGGATCTGTCCAGTTGTCGTTTGACCTCGGCAAGGGCTTTGTCCTGAATAAAAGTCTTAGCCAGCGTGCTCTCCTTGAGATTCAGCTCGGAGTAGCGGGTCATATACGCTTTGACAATCCACTTGGCCAGGAGGAAACACTCCCTTGCCGCTCGCTGCCTGGGGGGCAATTCCAGATAGTCCGTGTCAACATGGCCATTCGTCGGAACATCTTTCAGACTGTCCAGTTCCACCGGAGCCTCGCGATGAAGAGTCTCAGGCCAGTTGACCTGTATCTTGAATGTCTGCGTAAAAGTGGCGTCCGGGCCGCCGGGGGTAACCACATGAACACGCTTGCGAAACTGGCGGAGCCGTTCGGAGGCTTTGGATATGAACTCATCCACCGCCGCATCAGAAAAGAAGGGCTTGCCAGCCTTGTTCCACTTTGAGCCGTTGTTAGCCTTGGCAGGATACTCCAGCCTCATCAACGCCGAAGCCAGGACATAGTCGCTCATGACAATCTCGCGCTGCGTACTGACGAACAGCGTTACCTGGTCGCGGAGCGAGGAGGGCATCTTCAGCAGCGGATTGGTTATTCGCCCAGGCTCGGCCTTGAGCAACACCTCCGAGCGATACCACCGCGGCGCGTAGAAGCTCGCCGCGGCCACCGCTGCAACCATGACCACGATTATCAACGCCATGCCGACAAAGCGACTGGCAATAATCCGCACAAGTTCCCGTAATGTTCTGCTCGAATAAGTTTCAGCCATTTTTGACCTCTGTAGTAGCTGTCAGTAGTCAGTAATCCGTTGTCAGTTCGTAGGTCATGCAACTTGTTGCGCGACAAATTTCCCGATCAACTAGTCAACCGGCCAACCAGCTTATGGATTCGGGCCAAGCCAATCTACCGCATCGTTGGCGTTGTAGTTGCCCGTTATTGTGTAGTTCAGCGGCACGACCGCGTAGAAGCCTCGCGTCCAAACATATTCGATATAATCCGCCCGCTCAGCAATCTTCTTCGTCGGCACATATATAATGTCGCCGTCTTCCAGCCAAATGTCCCGCCGAAACATAGCTGAAGCGTTTGCGCCGGCGCCGGAGCCAGTCTCGATGGTCGGCTCGAGCATTTTCCGCAGATTGATTATCATCGTCTGCGGATAGGACAGATTCTTTCGGCGGATGAGCAACACCTTGCTAAGCTCAGCCCGGCGAGGATTGTAGCTGCCCGCCTGGGCGATAGCCATCATAGCAGACATCTCCGAGACGCTCGGAGCGGCACCGAGCGTGGTGAAGACCAGCCCGGGCTTGCGAACCTCGCCCAGGACATACACCCGCAGGGGCGAGATGGTCTCGAGGTTTACGGTAACTTCCAGGTCGTGCAGAGCGACGGGGTTCTCGTGGTAGCCCTTGTTGATAACCGCGTGCAGCTCGTCGATGGTTCGCCCGCCAGCCAGTACCGAGCCGATAAGAGGCAGTGCTATGGTACCGTCCGGCGCGACTGGCACAAGACGCGATTGGCCACGCGGGGCGGTTTTGATAGCGTCTCGCAAATCGAAAATATCCCGCTTGGATTCCTTAAACGATACCGTCAGGACAGGATTCTTGATGTACTTGCTGTATAGG
>JAOZNE010000172.1:0-4544 GCA_029933955.1 Phycisphaerae bacterium | reverse complement strand
AAAGAATCCGTGTAATCATCTTTTGAAAAATCCGTGTAATCCGTGGACTGTTTTTGCCTATTTGCCTAATCCCTATTTGCCTAATCCTAAAACAATTTGCCCAGTTCAGGCATGTCGCCTATCAGGGGCAGGGCGTATTTTATGTAGCTGGCGGTGATGCCGTTGCCCGCTCTGTTTATAAAGTTCTTTGGCAGGTCTTTGGTGTGCTTGGCCACCTCTGCCAGCTCTGCTCGATGATAGGTTATGCTGTATTTTTCACCCTTGGCCCGTTTCATAACGACCGTGCCATCCGTCTCGCCAGCCAGGGCCAACTTGGCAGCGGTTCTGCCACACTCGCGGGCCTCGACCTGGTCCACCGGCGAGGCGAACCCCGCGAAACTCCGCTGCAGATAGCCATACGTGTCAGCCCGGACGCGAAGCTTCTCTCTGCCGATTTTCACCTTCTGCTTGATAATCTCGCTGAGGAAATCGCCCAGAGCACCGCTGCCGGACAGCTGGGCATTGCCATGACTGTCGCGCTCGACGGTATGCCCCAGCCGCTCAGCCAGGCTCACCGCCATGGGCGTGCCGGTCTCGTCTTTTATGCCCTCGGACACCGCGATAAGGCATCGGCCTCGCTCGGCGTAAACCTCCGCGACACTGTCGCAAAACTCATCGAGATGAAACGGTATTTCCGGCACATATACCAGGTGCGGGCCACAGGTGTTGTCCTGCCTGCCCAGGACGCTCGCCGCGGTCAGCCAACCGGCATCGCGGCCCATAACCACGCTGACCTTTACGCCCGGCAGCGACGCGCTGTCGCGGTCTTCGCCAGCGAAGGCCGAGGCTACGAACCTCGCCGCCGAGCCGTAGCCTGGCGTGTGGTCGGTTACTCGCAGGTCGTTGTCGATGGTCTTTGGCACATGAAAGCAGTTCAGATCGTAGCCTGAAGACTTGGCCATTTCGTTGATTATCCTGGCCGCGTCGGCAGAGTCGTTGCCGCCGATGTAGAAAAAATAGCGGACGTCGTTCTTGCGGAAGACTTCGAAAATATGCTCGCAATACGCTTCGTCGGGCTTGTCTCTGCTCGAGCCAAGCGCAGCTGCGGGCGTGTTTGCGATGCGCTCCAACAGCTTGGCGTCAGGCTTGCGGAGGTCGAAAAACTTTTCGTTCACGATGCCGCGGACACCATGGTTGGCTCCGAGAATTTTCGGTATGGACTTGCTGGCTTTGAGTGTTTCGATAATGCCGACCAGCGACTGGTTAATCACAGCCGTCGGGCCACCGGACTGACCTATGACCGCATTACCTTTAACGATATTGCTCATTTTCAAAAATCTCCTTAATAGAAGTTATCAGTTATCAGTTATCAGTTATCAGTTATCAGTAAAAACTGAAAAAGAAAAACAGCAGAAAACGAATGACACGAATTTTTTGCTATTTCCAACTCAAAAAACATTCGTACGATTCGTGTTTTTTATTCGTGTAATTCGTGTTCTTCTTTTTTTGTTTTTGCTGTTTTTGTTTTTAAAATTCGTGTTTATTAGTGTTCATTCGTGGTTCGCTGTTTTTGTTTTTTCTTCTTTTGTTTTTTCTTTTACTGATAACTGATAACTGAATACTGATAACTGCTGTGTTATCCCATGAGGTCTCGTTCGATCATTTTTGTGTCCCATTGGCCATTGACGAATTTTTCGTGTGACAGAATCTCTCGGCACAGCGGGATTGTGGTTTTGGTCGGCTCGATGACGAACTCGTCCAGCGCTCGTTTGGTTACAGCGATGGCTTCAGGCCTCGTTGGGCGGTGGACTATCAACTTGCCTACCATGCTGTCGTAGGTCGGCGGGATGGTATAGCCCTGATACACGTGCGAATCCCACCGCACGCCGAAACCGCCCGGAGCTACGAACGCATCGACCCTGCCAGGCGAGGGCATGAAATTCCTGCTGGGATCCTCAGCGTTTATCCGACACTCAATCGCGGTGCCTTCCTGCTTAATATCCTCCTGCTTCAGGCTCAGCTTCTCGCCCATCGCCACGCGCAGCTGCCACTTTACCAGGTCGATACCGGTAACCATTTCGGTAATGCAATGCTCGACCTGAATTCGCGTGTTGACCTCGAGGAAGTAGAAATTGTCAGCCTCGTCGAGCATATACTCCACCGTGCCGGCGTTGCGATAGCCCACCTCGCGGGCAAGCCGAGCTGAGGCTTCGCAGATATTTTCGCGCAGCTCCTGGCTCAGGCCCGGCGCGGGCGTCTGCTCGATAACCTTTTGGTTCCGCCGTTGGACGGAGCACTCGCGTTCCCACAGGTGTACCACATTGCCGTGATTGTCGCCGAGGATTTGCACCTCGATGTGCCGGAAATTCTCGATGCACTTTTCCATGAAGACCCTGCCGTCGTTGAACGACACCTGGGCTTCGGTCTGGGCCTGGTTGAACATATTCTGCAGCGTCGC
Organism: Phycisphaerae bacterium; assembly: GCA_029933955.1. Classification (GTDB taxonomy): domain Bacteria; phylum Planctomycetota; class Phycisphaerae; order SM23-33; family SM23-33; genus B1-G9. The sequence goes on along the minus strand of JAOZNE010000172.1, from coordinate 2,107 downwards.
GGCGTTGTGGGCGAAGCGAATGCCCCTGCCCCCGCCGCCCGCTGCGGCTTTGAGAGCTACGGGATAGCCTATCTCGTTGGCGATTCGCACAGCGTCTTCGATGGTCTCGACCGCGCCATCGCTGTCGGGGGTGGTCGGCACGTCTGCCTGCTTGGCCAGAGCCTTGGCCTGGATCTTATCGCCCAGAACCCGCATGTTTTCGACGGTCGGGCCTATGAATGTAATGTTGCAGTCGCCGCATATCTCTGCGAAGTGGGCATTCTCAGCCAGGAACCCGTAGCCGGGGTGAATGGCGTCGACGTCGGATATTTCCGCAGCTGCGATGATGCGCGGAATGTTCAGATAGCTCTCCGTCGAGGGTGGCGGGCCTATGCAGATGCGGTCGTCAGCCAGGTGCAGGTAGCTCGCGTCGCGGTCGACCTCGCTGTAGACAGCCACCGTCTCCAGGCCCAGTTCCTTGCAAGCCCGGATGATACGCAACGCGATCTCGCCGCGGTTGGCGATTAGTACTCGAGAAATCATGCGAAACTCCTTAGACTGGATTAGGCGGGCTTGACTTTGAAGAGCACCTGGCCAAACTCGACAGGCTCGGCGTTCTTGACGCAAACCTCCGCCACCGTGCCGCTGCACTCAGCCTTGATCTCGTTCATAACCTTCATAGCCTCGACGATGCAAACCACCGTGTTATCCGTAACGTTGGCCCCCGCGGAGGTGAACGGGTCGCTGTCCGGGCTGGCAGCGGAATAGAACGTGCCAACCATCGGGCTGGTGATTTCGATAAGGTCGCTTTTCTCCTCTGCCACAGGGGCATCGGCGGGCGCAGCTGCCGGGGCCTGGGCTGGAGCAGCCACCGCCGGAGCCATCGCCATTGGAGCAGCCGCAGCCGCGGCGAAGCTACCTCGTTTCAGCACGATTTTTCGCGGGCCGTCCTCAATGTCGATCTCTGTTACGTCATGGGCGACCATCATTTCCATGAGGTGTTCCACATCGCCAACCACAGCTGAAGCCTTGGCCTTGGGCATGGCTGGGGGTTTGATAACAGACTCGGACGAAGCCCGGCTGGCGGACTTCTTCGCCTTGGCCGAAGCCTTTTTCTTAGCTGATTTTTTCGCAGCCGACTTTTTTACTGTGGTTTTCTTTGCCATTTTTTTTGCCTTCTCCGCTTAATCAAATACAACCGAAACCGAATAAATTCGCCATGCAACAAGTTGCATGACCTACTGCTTTCTTGTCATTCCCGCGAAAGCGGGAATCCAGTTTTTCCGTAGCATGGGCATCTTGCCCATGTTTCTTCTTTTTCCTCTGTTTCTTCTTTTGTTTTTACTGACTCCTGACTCCTGACTCCTGAATCCTTCTCCCCAGCCTTGTGAGTCTTCGGCAGCCTGTCGCTGTTACCAGCACGTCGTCTTCTATTCGTACCCCGCCGAGGCCCGGCAGGTAAATGCCAGGCTCGACCGTAACAACCATCCCAGCCCGCAAAACCTCGCTCGCCCCCGCAGACTTCCGAGCCAGGCCCGGAGCCTCGTGTATGTCCAAACCAATGCCATGACCCAGGCTGTGCGTGAACTGCTCGCCGTATCCAGCCTGCTCTATCACCGCTCGGGCGGCAGCGTCCGGCGTGGTGCATCGCACCGAAGCTCGCACCGCGTCAATGCCCGCCTGCTGGGCCTGGCGGACGACATCGTAAATCTCGCGGAATTTCGGAGGGATTTTACCCGGGAAGATTACCCGCGTCAAGTCGCTACAATATCCTCCCACCTTCGCGCCCCAGTCAAACAGCACGGGCTGGTCGGATTTTATCTTCGTAGCCCCGGGCGTGTGGTGCGGCCTGGAGCTGTTGGCACCGGCTGCGACGATGATATCGAAGGCTGCCCCCTGGGCCCCAGCCTGTCTTATAAGGTATTCAAGCTCAGCTGCTACCTGACCCTCGGTTCGACCGATCAGCTGGCCAGGCCCGTTGGCGGTGAGTTCGACGAATGCGTTTTGGGCGATGCGAACAGCCTGGCGGATGAGCTTCAGCTCGCTGGCGTCTTTGACGGCGCGGAGTTTTTTGGTAATCGACGGCAGGGTTCGGAGCTTTCGGCTCGGCATGGCCTCGGCCAGGGCG
>JAOZNE010000171.1:0-4577 GCA_029933955.1 Phycisphaerae bacterium | reverse complement strand
AGTCGCAGAGGACGCAGAGGAAAGATAAAATCAAAAATCTTTTCTCTGCGGACTCGGCGCCTCTGCGAGAGAGTTTTTTCATCTTATAGCATCTTCAACATGGGCTGATTTTATCCTGATCAGTTCAGCTATGTGTTTCATGGCTGTATGTAAGTTGATAAATTTTTCAGCTTGCACCTCCTTTCCGGGTGGTCGTCTTGTAGACGGCCACCTTTTTTTATATAAACAGTAATGTTGGGACAAGTAGAGTCGTAGAAATCAAACATCACAGTTACAGGAGAACAGGTTATGAAGAGGCAAATATCGAGACTTATGGTGATTGTTGGCGTGGCGTGTTTTTGCGTCGGAACCGTTAGCGCGGAAGAAGCTATCAAGCTGAAAACTTCCAAGGAAATCAGCGGGTCTATTTTTGGAACACAGGTTCATTTTGTCCAGAGTTGGAAGTACAAGGAAGTTTTGCCGCTGATTGAAAACGCCGGTTTCAAATGGATTGCCGAAGGCTGTCCGTGGAGTCAGATTGAACGCGAAAAAGGCGTTTTGAAAATGCCGGACGAAAAGTTCCCGCACACAAAGAAATTCATCGACGATGCGGTTGCTCGCGGACTCAATGTAATCGTAACGCTGGATTGCCCACCCTATAAGCTTTATCCCACTGAAGATTTTGAAGCGTTCAAAAGAGGCTATGCTAATTATTGTAGCTTCGTCGCCAAATCTCTCAAAGGCAAGGTCAAGGTCTGGAAAATGTGGAACGAGCCGACGAACAATTTCCGGAAGCGTGTCAAGAACGGCGGCAGTTGGAACGCCAAAGAGGGAACCGATACCGTTTGGTTGCGAAAATATGCCGAACTGACCATCGTCGGAGCCAAAGCCGTCAAGGCGGTTGACCCGGATGCCATCATCATCGCCGGCAGTTGCGTCGCGCCGGTCAACCATCACTTCCTGGATATCCTGAAAGAAAAAGGCGGCATAGAGCTTGTGGATGCTCTACTTCTTCATCCCTATCCCTTCAAGCTCCCGCCGGAAGTTCAACCCTATGGCGGCGCGGATATCAAGGAGCGCGATGGTATTGACGCAGCGGATGACGATCATACCTATCTGTCAATCCTGAGACGGTTGAGAGAGAAGATGAAAGCCGTCGGCATGAAGAGTACAGATATTTATATCAATGAGTTCGGATATACGACATTCTACCGCACGCTGGGTTCTCCGAAAGGCGGCGATACAGTCTATGAGGCGTTTTCCTATGAAGCGCAGGCGAAATATCTGGCTCGCTACTTTTTTCTGCATCTTGCCAATGAAATCAAGGTCGCGATTCAATATGACTTTATGGATGACCGCATTGGAGTCAATAAACACCATGAAGGTCATTTTGGCATGATTAAACGCAAAAGCCAGAATTACGAACCCAAGCCCGCTTTCTATGTGGTTCAGCGGATGTGCGCACTCTTCAGCGATCCGGTCAAGCTGTTCAAGAATGGCTTTGCGGTAACAGCCAATCCTGACCGGTATCTCGACAGCAAGAACTGGAAGTATATCGAGCCGTCCATGGTTTGGGATGGCCAGGAGATTCAGTCGCTCAATCGGGTTGAAAAATATCTCTTCAAGAATGCCGACACCGGCGAGGTGCTACTCGTTCTGTGGAACGCAGTGCGAGCCTCCGACCGCCAGGATCTGATGTCCACGGTTACGCTGGATATGACCGATTACGCGGGCTTTACCGGCGTTGATATAATGACTGGCAAGAGCTTCAAGGTGAATGCCTCGACCAAAGACGGCAAGACCATTTTGAAAGATGTGGTAATCCCCGATTACCCGGTCATAATAAAAATGTCTCCGAAAAAATAGTAAACAACATGGAGAATTAAAATGCAGCAACGACGATATAACGCCAAATACGAAGGCGAGAATCTTAACCGGGTGGCTTTTCCCCTTGGCGGTATCGGGGCGGGAATGGTCTGCCTGGAGGGCAGCGGGGCCTTGTCGCATGTGTCCCTGTTTAATCAGCCGGATGTTCACAATGAACCGCAGATGTTTTCCGCTCTTTACGTCAAGGGTGCGGCTGAAGATGGCGGCGACATAGCCAGGGTGCTTGAAGGAGTTGTTCCTGATTGGAAAATCATGAGCGTGGGAGGCCCTGGCGGCGGTGGCGGCAGCAGAACCTATGGCTTGCCGCGCTTTGGGCAGACGAGCTTCTCTTCGCGTTTTCCATTTGGAACCGTTTCGCTTTGCGACGAGGCCTTGCCCGTTGCCGTGGAAATCACCGGCTGGAGTCCATTTACGCCGCCCGAGCCTGATGACAGCTCGCTGCCGGTTGCAGCGTTGGAGTTTTATTTTGTCAACAAAACCGATCGGCCAATTGAAGCTATCTATTCTTTCAACGCTAAAAATTTTATGGGCACGGACGAAAAGAATCCGCCGGTGGTTAAAGCAGCTGATGGCGGTTTCGAATTTTATCAGCCCGCCGACGACAAAGAGCCGTGGAAAGAAGGCTCATTCTGTGCGGCGGTTGACGATGCTGCAGCAAAGGTCAATTGCGCCTGGTTTCGGGGTGGAAGTTTTGACTCGTTAACGATGGTCTGGAAATCGGTTGCCGCTGGCGAGATTGTCGAACAGCAGCCTGTTACCGAGAGCAAGCCCAGCCCCGGCGGCAGTATTTTCGTGCCGTTTACACTTCCGCCAAACGGCGAGAAAACCATTAAACTTCAGCTGGGCTGGTATGTGCCCAAGAGCAACGTTTCGGCGGGACACGCACCGCCGGCGGATTGTTGCAGCGAGAAGTGCAGCGATGCAGCCTCGCCGACGCATCAGCCCTGGTACAGCTCGAAATTTGCAAGCGTTGATGAGGTTATGAATTATTGGCAGGAGAATTTTGGCCGACTGCGGCTGGCGTCGGAAACCTTTGCGGACTGTTTCTACGACACGACGCTCCCCGCCGAGGTCGTCGAAGCCGTGGCTGCGAACCTGACGATTCTAAAATCTCCGACTTGTCTGCGTCAGGCTGACGGGCGTTTCTGGGCGTGGGAGGGCTGCGATGGTTCAGCTGGCTCTTGCCATGGCACCTGCACACATGTCTGGAACTACGCCCAGGCTCTCCCGCACCTGTTCCCGTCCTTAGAGAGAACCATTCGTGAAACCGAATACAACGAGTGTCTGAGCGACAACGGGTTCCAGGCCTTCCGTGCTCGCTTGCCGATTAGCGGGCTGACCGATCCGCCCACCGACGGTGCGGAAAAAGTGCCCGCAGCGGATGGCCAGCTAGGCAGCATTATGCGAGTCTATCGCGAGTGGCGAATTTGCGGGGATACCGCATGGGCAGGCGAACTGTGGCCAATGGTGCGGCGCAGCTTGGACTATTGCATCGAGACATGGGACCCGGAGCGTGTCGGTGCCGTCGTTGAGCCGCACCATAATACTTATGACATCGAATTTTGGGGGCCGGACGGGTTGTGCACCAGTATGTATCTCGGCGCGCTACGGGCTGCGATTGAAATAGGCCTCGCGATTGGAGACGACGTCAGCGAGTACGAGCAGCTGGCTGAGAAAAGTCTAGCCTATCTGGAGACGGAACTTTTCGACGGCGAGTATTTCATCCAGAAGGTAATGTGGAAAGGGCTTCGCGCGGGCGACCCGACGGAGGCTGTGGGGCTTCATCCGAAGATGTACGAATCGCTGGAATCCAAAGCCTTGCTGCAGAAGGAAGGGCCGAAATATCAGTACGGCAAGGGCTGCCTCTCTGACGGCGTGCTTGGCGCGTGGATCGCGGATGTCTGTGGGCTGGGCGAAATTCTCGACCGGGACAAGATCGAGTCTCATCTGCTGGCCGTTCACAAGCACAACTTCCGCGGAGACCTGTCCAGCCACGCCAACCCGCAAAGGCCGACCTACGCCCTGGGTAGCGAGGCCGGCCTGCTGCTGTGCTCCTGGCCTAAGGGTGGCAGTCTTTCGCTGCCGTTCATTTACAGCAACGAGGTTTGGACTGGCATCGAGTATCAGGTGGCGGCGCATCTGATGACGCTGGGCCATGTCGAGGAAGGGCTGGAGATTGTCCGCGCCTGCCGCGACCGCTATGACGGCAGGGTTCGCAACCCCTTCAACGAGTATGAGTGTGGCTACTGGTACGCCCGGGCCATGGCGAGCTACGGCATGCTCCAGGGGCTAACGGGCGTCCGCTACGACGCGGTCGAAAAGGTGCTTTACGTCTCGCCACAAGTGCGGGGCGACTTCCGCGCGTTCCTGTCCACCGCCACGGGCTTCGGCACTGTAGGCATGCGAGCAGGCCAAGCCTTCCTCGACGTCAAGTCCGGCATGATCGAGGTAAACCGAATCCAGTTGACTGGTTGATTAGTTGGTTAGTTGATTGGTTGGTTAGTTGATTACGTAGCATGGACGTCTCGTCCATGGTAGCATGGGCATCTTGCCCATGTTTTTTCTGTTTTTCTTTTGTTTCTTTTTTTTGTCATTTCCGCCCGGTGCCTTGGCTGCAAAGCCCCCTCAAAAAAAACACAAGAAATTTCAAAAAACACTCAAACTTCCCGATTTTTTCGTAGGGTCAATCACAACAGGTCCCTCCGAAGGTA
>JAOZNE010000170.1:0-4579 GCA_029933955.1 Phycisphaerae bacterium | reverse complement strand
AACGCTAAATATAAAGAGTGTCGGCATGGATGTCAAGCGAATCAAAAATATGGGCGAAGAACAAAGAACTGAACACTTTTCTGGCTGAATTTGACGACCGCTTCGCACGAAGCGAGTCGCGGGAGAGGCTACGGAATTACATCGGCGGACAAGTATCGGATTTGCCACGAAAAAGTATTGAACCCATCGCTCTGGCCGCTGGCGTTGTGCCACGAACATTGCAGTGCTTTCTCGCCTCGGCCAAATGGGATGAGTGTCGCATGCGAGATCGTACCCAGTGGATTGTGGCTCGCGACCATGCCAACCGCCAAGCCATCGGCGCGGTTGACGGGACGGGGAGTTCCTTGACGGGCTTGATGAGTTGGGGCAAAGTTATATTGGCGAGGTTCCCTCGAACTTTAGCGGCTGGGTTCACGAGCCGCAGATATTGCATAGCCCCAGGCCTCAAGAAGCCTATAAACGCGGGCGAAAACGGTGGTATCCGCGACTGGCGAGGAAGGCTCTCCCAGCCAGCGAAGTGAGGAATCTGCTGGCTTATTCGCGTCAATTTCAGAAGCAAAAATGGAAGCGATTGCTCAGAAAAAGGTAACCGTGCACACAAAAACAAGAACCACGGATAAACACGGATAGACACAGATATTTAAAACAGCGAAAAACACGAAAGAAAAAACAAAAAACTTCGTGGTAAACTTTCTTTATGGTTCTTTCTTCTGTGAGCGGTTACGATAGTTTTTCGACGGTAGGTACTTGATACAAGACGGACGGGTTTTTGAATGGGTTCTGGCAGCACAAAAAAAATCGTAAGCCATTGCATATTGGACGCGACTCCGCCGGCGGAGATTTTTCAGCGGCACCTGGAGCTTCGGCGGGTTCCCAGCGTCGCTTTGCTGTGTTTGTTGTCGGTCGTGTTGCTGGTGATATCGTTCCCGCCATTCGACTGCTGGTGGGTCGCTTATTTCGCGTTGGTACCCTGGGCTATCGCGATCGCAGGCGGCACGAGTCGCAAGTTGACCATAGGCCTGGGTTGGGGGACTGGGCTGATCTTCTGGGCGGCGAGTTTGTATTGGCTGATCTTGCCGACCGTCGTGGGCTATATCGCGTCGGTGGTTTATCTCTCGATGTATTGGCTCCTCGCGTCGCTGTTGGTTGGCAGGGCGACCCGCCGGAGTTGGCCCATGTGGCTGACCCTGCCCATCCTGTGGGTTGCGTTGGAATACGCACAGGCCCACGTCCTCGGCGGGTTCAGCTGGTTCTACCTCGCCCAAAGTCAATACGCCCGCGCCTGGCTAATCCAAATAGCTGATGTTACGGGCCAATACGGCGTAACGTTTTTCGTTGCTATGGTCAATGGCCTGGTTATCGACCTGCTAAGCTCGCCGCTGTTCGTGCCGCGTCGCACGGGCGGAGCCAGGCCTAGCAGGGGAGTGCTAGCTGGGCTGGTCGGAGTGTTGATTGTAGCTGCGGGCCTGTGGAGCTATGGACAATGGCGACTCGCCCAGCGGGAGGAGTGTATCTCGCCCGGGCCTACGGTCGGCATTGTGCAGGAGGCTATCCCGATTACCCTCTCTGGCAGGGCCCAAAGTGCCCGGGCGGTGCTGGAATATCACATTCAGCGGAGTCTCGATTTCATAGGCCAAGGATGCGACGTGTTGCTTTGGCCTGAGACGATGCTCCCGATGGGCCTGAACAGTCAGTTGCTCCGGGCCAGGGCAGCTGAGCTGAGCGACGCAGAGGTGATGTCCATCGCTGCCTGCATCTACGGCCCGGGCGCCCCGACGAAATATTCCACTATGGTGCTCCGAGCCAATATCGCTATGCACATCGGCCAAGATCCTGTCGACGCGTACAGACCTGCTGCGGCAAGGTTTCTGCTGCGGGAATTTGTCAGGCCCGCCCAGTTGGCTTCTCTGGGCGATGAGGGAGTGAAAAAACTCTCGCAGATTCTCTTCGGGCCAAGGGCGGGGGATTTTCGCGCGGAGCAATTGCGGGGGGTTGTCGGGCTGTACCTGGGTGAAGCTGGCGGAGTCGAAATTTCCGCCGAGGTCAGCCAGGCTGCAGCGAAGCTGATAGCGCCCGGCAAGTCCACAGCTACAACAGCCGAGGGTGGCGCTATGTTATCGGAAATTCGCAAACGGATAGACCTGCAGCTAGCTCGCGACGCAGCTTCGCTAAAAACCCTGCGAGGCCAGGGGGCTATGCTAAGCGTCTGCTCGATGCTGACGGATTGTCCGATACTGGCTGGCGGCACGGCGATATGCCCAAACCCCAAAACCCTCAGCCTGCCGGCCAATGAGTCCGACCAATGGGTCTTGCAAAACAGCGTTTTATGGTTCGACCCTGCAGGCCCAGCTCGGTATTATTACGCCAAGATCCACCTCGTACCGTTCAGCGAATATGTCCCCTTCAAATACTCCTGGGGCGCCCTTCACGATATCCTCCGGCGGCTCATTCCCCCAGCGATGCCCCAGCTTGCCCCGGGCGAAAGTTTCGAGCGGTTCAAGATTGGCAGGGGCGTGCGAACCTGGCAACTGATAACGCCGGTATGTTTCGAGGGCACCGACGCTGGGCTTTGTCGCGCCATGGTAGCCTCTGGGCCTAAAGACGGGCTGGTCATGGCGAACCTTTCCAACGACGGCTGGTTTGTGTATCGCCTTGGCGACGGGCCTTATAAAGGTACGACGGAGCAGTATCAGCACTTTGCCCATTACGTTTTCCGAGCGGTGGAAAATCGCATCCCCGTAGTGCGGGCGGTCAACACGGGCATCAGCGGAGCGGTAAACTCAGCTGGGCGTATCGAATCTGTGCTTCAGTTACCAATGGAAAAATACCGAAAAAGAACTATGATAGCTGGCACGCTAAAGGCTGCGACGATGGTCGACAAGCGAGTCTCGCCATACAGCAGGCTCGGCGACGTCTTCGCTGCGACAGCCAGCGCGATAGCGGTGATACTGGCTGGGATGATTCTTAAGAAGCAGTAATCAGTAAAAACAAAAAACAGTCCACGGATTACACGGATTAAAAAAAGATTACACGGATTTTTTTTGATTAAAAAGAATCCGTGTAATCCGCTTTAAAAATACGTGAAATCCGTGGACTCTTGATGATAGGCAATAGGCAACTCGGCAATAAATTATGGCGGGTGGTTGGAGTTGATTTACATGAAAAGAATATTGATGTTTTTCGTGGCGTGTTTGGGTTGTCTTGCATTGTCTGGTTGCGAGATGGCTGGTACTGATAGCGGGGCGGTCGACTACCACCAGGCCTATGTGGACGCGCGCACCGCTTTGCTTCAGGCTGCCAACGACGAGAACCCGATGACCCGTACTCACGCTATGGAAGCCATCGGCCAGTCGCTTGGCAGGAGCCAGGGCGAGCTGTTGGAGCAGGCTTTGGACGACCCGAATGTTATGACTCGCTTCGCGGCTGCTATGTCTCTGGGCGACATTCGCTACGCCCCGGCCAAGGGCAGGCTGGAACAGCTTATCCTGGACGAGAAGACTGACCAGCGCGTGGTATGTGCCGCTATTTATGCTCTGTATCGCATGGGCGACACTCGCTACGCGGGCCAACTGGGGTCTATATTGATGAGCGATTTTCCACTGGGCAGGGGTACTGCGGCGATGATAATGGGCAAGATGGCTGAGCCTTCGGCGATGGGGCCTTTGAAAGCACTGCTGGAAGAGGAGCACGACCCCGGGGTACGGTTCAATATCGTCGAAGCCCTGTCTGGACTTGGCGACAAAAAGAGCCAACGGATTCTCGAATCTTATGCGAAGGGATATTATCTGGACATGAGGCTCGTTGCGATACCAGCCTTGTCCAGGGCTAATCCAAACACGCAGCCTATCCTTCAGAACATGCTCAAAAACGATCAGCCTCCACGCGTGCGGGTGGCTGCAGCTGGGGCGATGGGCAAACTGGGTCTGGGCGACAAGGCCTGCTTTAACATCTGCGTCCAGGCGGTAACCATGCCGAAAAAAATGCTCCAGGCTGGGTACGGCCAGGCTGGTAAAATCAAGCCTTTGGACGTGTCTTCGCTTCGGCGGCTCGGTGCGATATCGCTGGGCAACCTGGGCCAGGCTGAGGCGATAGAGTTTCTCCGTCCGTTGCTTTACGGAGACGACGGGGCGGTGCAGGTAGCCGCAGCGATGGGAATATTGAAAATCGTAGGCTCGACCGAGCTACAACGCGACGATGACGAGCTGGACGAAGATGGCCCGGGCGAAGCGGACCTGGACGAGGATGGCCCGAGCGAGCAAGACCTGTCCAGACCCATCAAACGAGGCCCAAAGCTTCAAACCTCCGGCGCCCTGGACGAATAGAGCCAATCCGAAATCATAACCGTTCACAGAAAAGAACCACGAATGAACACTAATAAACACGAATTATCGTAAAAAACAAAGTTTACCATGAAGTTTTTTGTTTTTTCTTTCGTATTTTTCGCCGTTTTAAATATCTGTGTCTACCTGTGTTTATCCGTGGTTCTTGTTTTTGTGTGAACGGATACCCGAAATCTAAAATCCGAAATTGAATGGGTGGCATGGTCCGCGGCGAAGCCGAGTGTACGAGAAATTTTTCT
>JAOZNE010000421.1:0-1171 GCA_029933955.1 Phycisphaerae bacterium | reverse complement strand
GGTTCGAGTCCCCGTAGGGGTAGTCCCAGCGGGACAGGCATAGAAGGGTGCGGTTCGCATAGAGCCGCATCCTTTTTTGTTGCGCCGCATTTAGGGCTATTATAACAGGGTGAATTCGACTTCTGCTCGTCGTGTTTTCCATGCCATGCGACCAGATGCGGATTGGCTCTGCACCCGTTTTTGCTCCCATTGTGCCCCCCCCCTTGGGCGGGTTTTTGAGAAGGATGTTTCACTGGGCGTAAGTATGGGTCAAGTACAGCCCTTGGCTGGGTTGTCGTAATGGCAATGCTTCAGGGAGTCGAGTTTTTCGTGGGCGGTGAGATTTATCCGCAACGGCGTGACGGTTATGTACCGCTCTCGCAGCAAAGCTACATCAGACTCGACATGCGGATCGTTGAAGTCGAACAGCTCGCCCAGCCTGTACCGCTCAATGCCCTCGGGCGAAACGTCGCGGATATATTGGTCGTCTACCTCAGCGTCGGATTGCTCACACACCCGACAGCCAAGCGGCTCGCCCGGAGACAAGGTTGGGATGTTCACGCTGATAAGTTCGCGCGGGTCGTTACCTATCGGCGTGCTGCGGGCCCGGGCCAGAAGATTGTCCAACACGCATCGACAGTATTTCGCGATGGCTACGAAGTCAGCCCGGTCGTCGTTGATGTCGTCCATGTCAGCTGAGAATGCAACCGCTGGGATGCCGCACATCGCAGCCTCGGCTGCAGCAGCTACCGTGCCGGAATAAAACACGTTAGCTCCGACATTCGCCCCGGCGTTTATGCCCGATAGCACCAGATCAGGCCGGGCTGGCATGAGGTTGCGAACAGCCAGTCGCACGCAGTCAGCCGGTCTGCCCGCCACAGCTACGCCCTCCAGGCCGTCGGGGCCTGGCAGGTGGACATACTGCACCGCCAGGGGTTTGCGAAGGGTAATCGAATGGGCCATCGCCGACTGCGGCGAGTCCGGAGCCACGACCGTTACGTCTCCCAAATCGCGCACCGCCATCGCCAAAGCCACCAGGCCCGGCGCGAAAATACCGTCGTCATTGCTGATAAGAATATTCATCGCCGAACATTCTACACAATCACACCGGCAATGAAAAGATTTCCGCGGGAATAATGCGGGGGAGTTACGAGATAGCTTTGGTGCTGTCGATGACGCTTTGGAGGGTTTG
>JAOZNE010000015.1:0-16585 GCA_029933955.1 Phycisphaerae bacterium | reverse complement strand
TCCCTTTTTATGTGCCATGAAAAATACTCCTGCTATCGTGTTAAAGTTATATTTCATCTACCTGCCGCCAGCCAAACCCAGCCCGCAAGCGGATTGGAACGGGACAGCCTACCATTAAAATCGAGTTTGTCAACACCGGAGACTGTATTTTTTTATTGGCAACATTAGCTGGGCCTGGTTACCAGCTATCGCATTATCCAGCTTTTGCTGATGAGTTTGGGCTTGGCCTGTGCTCGGTCGGCTGCTTCTGTGCCGATGCGATAACTCAGCCAAAGGGTCTTGGTGAGAATGACGGAACTTTTTTTGACCTTCTTGTTTTTTTTCGCGCCGTCGCTGGCGGTAATTTTTATTGGCGTGGGAAGTTTGACCAGGACACTATCGCCGCTCAGGCCGCTGAAGAAAATATCGAACTCCGCCGCTTTGGGGTCGAAGTTTCGGAAGACCGCGATGGCTGACTTGGCGTTGTCCTCGCCCTGGAGCAGCTTACCCATAACGCTCAAGCCATCGAGCAGCAGCGGTTCGTTGTGGATTTTTTTTATCGCCCGATAGACGTATGGATTTATCCCCGCCCCAGCCTGGATAATCTGCCCCGTAGCTGTGTAGAGGATGATCTCCGGCGTGAACATCTGGTCTTGCCCCGTGTGGTTCGCAACGGTGTACGTGAAATACCAGAACAGCTGTGGCGTCTGTTGGCCCGGCAGTTTCACCACGATAGGCAGCGGGGCTGAGTAGTTAATCTCCAGCGTCCACGAGTCCGCCCCGGCGTCCGCCCGCGGAGCAGCTACGCTCGGCGAAGCCAGCATGGCAATCGCCGCGACGATGGCCACAACAGCCAGGGATTTTCGACTTTTCGATATTGTCATAATGTTCATGTAGAAGCTCCGATTTTGTATACGTGCATGTCGCTCAAGGCCATGCATGGGCAAGACGCCCAAGCCACGCCATACGTGCAGGCTATCGACAATTGTCGCTCAAGTCAATAGCCCGTCCACGACGGCGCGGATGGCTCGGATGTGTTCCGGGCCCGTGCCACAGCAGCCTCCGACAATATTGGCCCCAGCGGAGATGACCGACTCAATGTACGCAGCCAGGTCCTGGGGACTTTGGCGGAAAACGGTCTTGCCGTCGATAAGCTCCGGCAGGCCCGCGTTGGCGTGAATGAGAACAGGCTTGTCGGTGTGCCTGCGAAACTCCGCTGCGATTTTCACCATCGCCTCGATGCCGTTGCCGCAGTTCGAGCCCAGCACATCCGCCCCAGCTGCGGTCAGGGCTTCGACAGCCCCAGATGGGTCTATGCCCATCATCGTGCGAAAGCCGTTGGGCGTGTCGTCGAAGGTCATCGTAGCGATGACGTCCACCGCCGGGTCGAGCGACTTGGCAGCCCGGATCGCACAGGCGGCTTCTTCCACCGCCATCATCGTCTCGACGCAGATTACCCGCAGGCCCACGTCCAGCAGCGCCTTTATCTGCTCGGCGAATACCGCCTGCATTTCGTCTTCACTCATCAGGCCCAGTGGCTGAATGAACTCGCCGGTAGGCCCGACGGAACCCGCTACGATCGCGTCCGTTCCGGCTGCAGCATGGAGCGAATTGCGCCCGCCAGCTGCGTTGAACTCCTCTGCGCGATCGGCCTGGTGCTTCTTTTCCAGCTTTATTCTCGATCCGCCAAACGTGTTGGTCAGCACCATATCGCTGCCAGCGGAGATATAAGCCTCGGCGATACTCGCCACCTGCTGCGCGTGCGAGATGTTCCATTCTTCGGGGCAGTCGTCCGGAGTTAGGCCACGGGCCTGGAGCTCCGTGCCCCAGGCACCGTCGGAAACCAAAATCTTTTTCTCCGCCAATTTATCCAGTAAAACACCCATATCTTGTCTCCTGAAAAAGTTTTCAGTTTTCAGTTATCAGTAACAGCAAAAACAGCAAAAAAGAAAAAACATGGATTCCCGCCTTCGCGGGAATGACACGGGGGGGGCATTGGTTATTGTCTATTCATCGGGTTGGGCATTCATTGGTTATTGGGCATTGGTTCTTCAATGGGCATTGGGTATTTGGACATTGGGCATTTTCCCGTCATTCGTTATTCGTCATTGATTCCTAATTCTGGTTTCGTCATTCGAAATTCATCGGGACGCTAGCCTAGCCAGTCTCGCAGGATGTCCCACTCGGCGGGGTCGAAACGAGCGAAGATAAGGAAGGCTATGTAAGCCGCGGTCATAATGTCGTAAGGCCAGCTTGCCCGCGGGTACAACCAAGGCTGAATTTTGTGATACCACTTGCCATCGAGTCGCGCGTTTGTTACGGGTCGCCGACCAGCTAAAATCGCCCATGTGTGCCCAGCTCGGCGGAACATCGTGAAGATCGGCAAAATACTCTGCTCGACCACCAGCGCAGCTGGGTTGCATGCGAAGGCTGCGATGATGACGGCGGAGCATCGCTCGGGCCTCTGCCAGTAGCCCACCTGGCAGCTGAAAATAAAATCTTCCGACCGGGCTTTGATGTAGGATATCATCACCGCTTCAAAGAACCCCAGCATGGACAAAGCCACGAACGTAAGATTGGCTGGGGACTGCCAAGCAAAGCCCATCGCCAAGCCTGCCCATATCGCAAAGTCGCCCGCCCTGTCCATACAGCTATCGAGAAACGCCCCGAACTTCGTCGCCTGGCCTGAAAACCGGGCCACCGCGCCGTCGAGCATATCGCTGCAGAAACTGATATACAACAGCACCGCAGCCAGGATGCACCAGTCCATGTTGTTCGTCTTGAGAGCCAGTGCGAAACACACACCCGCCCCGACCGTCGCAGCTGCACCAAAAACGGTCAGCATGTTCGGCGTAACGCCCGCCCGAACCAAAGCCCGGGCCACCGCGTCCCGCATGGAAGAAACAAACCAACCTATAGCTCTGCCGATCATATTCGCTTGCTCCGGTTACAGCCTGTTATTTCACCGTTGCGTCCGCTGTCAGCTCGGCTGATTCATATTGGCCTGTCTGGTCGGCGATGAAATCTTCCAGCATTGTCCGGGCCTGGTCGTCGGTGAATTGCTTCGGCGGGTGCTTCATGGCATAGGCACTGATAGCTTCCAAGGGCCCAGCCAACTTGCGGTCGCGGGCGAGTTTGCACACACGGACTGCGTCGATGGTTTCCCCCGCGGAGTTGGGCGAATCTTCCACACTCAGCCTGGCTTCGATGTGCAGCGGCACGCCGCCAAAACCCCGAGCCTCGATACGAAGAGCGCAGACCTTGTTGTCCTTCTGCCAGGGCACAAACTCGGCTGGGCCTATATGGACATCATCAGCGGGCAGCGGCATGTCGAGCTGACTTTGCACGGCGTCGGTCTTGGATATCTTTTTGCACTTTAGTCTGCTGCGTTCGAGCATGTTCAGGAAGTCGGTATTGCCCGCCCAGTTTAGCTGATATGTGTGGTCTATCTTCGCGCCGCGGTCATGCATCATACGGGCTAATACGCGGTGGGTTATCGTCGCGCCGACCTGGGCTTTGATATCGTCGCCGATGCACGGGATGCCAGCCTGGGTGAACCGCTGGGCCCATGCGGGGTTGGAAACTATAAAAACCGGGATGCAGTTTATCAGGCTCACGCCGGTTTCCAGGCAGCACTCAGCGTAGAATTCCGTCGCCCCCTGGCTGCCAACGGGCAGATAATTCATGAGAATCTCAGCCTGGCTGTCGCGCAGGAGATTGCATATATCTTCCTTCGTAGCTGGGGTCGCCGTGGCCAGGCGAAAGGCCTGGTCTTCCGGAAACTCCGCCATGTGAGGAGCTGCGCCGTCCAGGGGGTTGCCCATAGCCACGACCACGTCGTCGTAGTTGATATTGTCGTAGAAAACCTTGGTGTTGTTTGGCTTGGCGAAGATAGCTTCGTGCAGAGGCTTGCCAACCTTTCGGACATCGACGTCGATAGCGGCGACGATTTCGATATCGCCGGGGGTGTATTCGCCCAGCGTCGGATGGGCCAGGCCTACGACTTCCTGGCCGGTCTCGAACACCTCGCGGTAATAGCCTATCCCCTGCACCAACGAAGATGTGCAGTTTCCAACGCCAACAATTGCAACCCTGATTTCACTCATAATTTCCAGTCTCCGACGCAACGCGTCATTCTATTCCAGCCCGCGGACGCGCGCCAAAGTCAGACGCCGTCACAACCAAGCCCAGATTGTAAGACTATCGACCCGGGTAAGTCAACTATCACCAAAAAACTTGTCGTAACAAAGTTGTAATGTCCAGTGTTTCTGCAAAGTTAAAACCGGACATTACAACTTTGTTACGACAAACATCGAAAAAAACACTTGTCAGCGGGGCGGGCAATCCATTAAAGTTACATCATGAATGACACGACCGAAAATACCGAACAGCGGCTACCCCAGCAGGTAGAATGTCACTCCACCAAAGACCCCGCCATTCGAGTCTTCATCGCAGCTGCGATGTTTCTGGGCTTTGGCATCTGGTGCTTCGTGGACATGAACAAGTACGATCCGCCCGAGGCTTGGAACATGCAGCACATCAACGATGCTGCCAAGTACGCCATGAACCACTACGGCGGGTTCGTGCTGGTGCCAGTCGGCCTGGTCTTGGCCATCGGCGGGGTGCGATTCCTCCGTCGCAAACTTGTCGCCGACGGAGCTGGCATAGGTTACGCGGGCAAGGACAAAACCGCCTGGGACGCCGTGGCTGAGCTTGACGCGAAAGAACTCAAATCCAAGGGCATCGTCTATCTCAGGCTTGGTCAGGACAAGAGCCTGACGCTCGACAGCTGGAAGCTGACAAACTTCCGGGAACTGCTGAAATTCATAGAAACCAAAATCCCGCAAGACCGGCAAAAAGCTTGAAATTAGGCAATGGGCAAGTAGGGAATAGGCAATAGGAGTCCACAGATTACACGGATTGTTTTTTCAAAAAAAATCTGTGTAATCTTTTTAGAAATCCGTGAAATCTCTGGACTCTTGATGGTCGGTTGCTCGGCTGCCTGAGTCTTTGTTTTTTCGGCTTGACGATTTTGGCTCTTTCGATTAAAACAATGCCCCGCCAGACGGCGTATGCACCGTTAGCTCAGTTGGTAGAGCAGCTGACTCTTAATCAGCGGGTCGAAGGTTCGAGTCCTTCACGGTGTAGTTCAGGGGGTTGCTGGGCAGCAGCTTGGCGTCGAAAAAACGACAGCGGCTAATACACAGCAAAAAAAACTCTTGACCCCTTCTCTTTTTGTATAGCCTAGGCTATACTTAACATGTGGCGAGCGAAACTCGATACGCTATAGTCCTGAAGATGCTCAAGGCCAGGGGCTATATGCTGGGTCGTGTCCGGGGTTCGCATCATGTTTTTACCAAGCCGGGCGAATTGCCGCTGAGCATCCCGGTTCATAAAGGGAAGGTGAAATCCTATTATGTCCGTCAAATCGAAAAAATCCAAATTGACAGCTAGGCCTTTTAAGAAGGCTGACCTGGCCCGGGCCCGGCAGATAGCTGAGTGCTACCAGATTATCGTCAATCTTGAAGATGGCCTGTGGTATGGACATGGCTTGGAGATGCCCCATGTTTTTGCCGACGGCGATACGGTCGAGGCTTGCGTGGAGGACATGCGAGAAGCTCTGGTCGCCGCGGTCGCCACGATGATCGAGGCGGGGCAAACTCCACCCAGGCCCGCCAGCTGCGGAGCCAGGACCGAGCAGGTGAATGTTCGGATATCCTCGGAGGAAAAAATTTTGCTGGAATCCAGGGCGAGGCAGAAGGGTTTTCGGGGCGTGTCCGATTTTCTGCGAGCGACCGCTCTTGCGGATTGACTGGATTTGTAGTCTTATGGTATTGAACCTTATTTTGAGATTTTGACCTGAGATTATCCTAGCGGGTTTTGGAGCGAGAAGATGATTAAAATTGCGATTATCGGCGCAGCAGGCCGAATGGGTCGGCGGATAGCAGCCTTGGCGATAGAGTCCGAGAAGTTCGACGTCGTGGCTGCGACGGAGTACGCAGGCAGTGAGGATGTCGGCAAGGATGTCGGCGAGTTGGCGGGGCTTGGCAAGTTTGGCTTGGCTGTGGCGGACAATCTTGACGCCCTGGACGCGGACGATTGGCCTGACGTTGCTATCGATTTTTCCATGCCGGAAGGCACGATGCGTTGGCTACCGATTCTCAAGCAAAAGGGCATCCCCGTGGTTATCGGCACGACGGGCCTGACCGAAAGTCAGCAGGCTGAACTAGCTGACACTGCTGCGAGCCTGCCGATAGTTTTCGCGGGCAACTACTCGCTGGGCATCAATTTGTTGTGCAAGCTCGTCGCCCGGGCCGCGGCGACGCTGGGCGAAGACTACGACGTCGAAATTTCCGAAACGCACCATCGTTTCAAGCAGGACGCCCCCAGCGGCACCGCGATAATGTTAGCCAAGTCTGTCTGCGAAGCCACGGGCAGAGACTACGGCCAGTCCGTAACGCATGGCCGGGGCGGCAGGCAGCCTCGTAAGCCGGGCGAAATCGGTATGCACGCAATTCGTCTTGGCGATACGGTCGGCGAGCACTCCGTCAGCTTCGGCTCTTTGGGCGAGACGATAACGCTCAGCCACGCTGCACACACGCGCGACACCTTCGCCCGGGGCGCACTGCGAGCAGCGGCATGGCTAGTCGGCAAACGCCCAAACCAATACGACATGGCCGACGTGCTGGGACTGTGAAACAGGAGTCAGAAGTCGGGATTCAGGAGTCAGAAACAGCAGAACACGAATGACACGAATGAAAAACGAATGACACGAATTTTTGTTTTTCGTTATTCGGCTTTCGTCATTGATTCGTCATTCATCATTCGGATTTCGTCATTCGCTGTTTTCCTATTGCCTACTTGTCTAATCCCTATTGCCTAATTCTCTATTGCCTATTCCCTGGTTACCTAATAGAATAATCTCTTGTATTGCTTTGACGAATCGACGGGAGTGCTTGTGCGAAACGGCAGATGGTTTATCTTCTTGGCGGGGCTGGCCTTGGCAGCGGGCATGGCGGGCTGTGTAGCTTCGACTCCCCAGGGCGGCACGGTGTATCAAAGGTTGCAAAGCGAAGACCCGGCTGTGCGAATCGACGCGATTATCCAGGCGGGAAATCGCAAGGACACCAAAGCTATAGCTCTGCTGGTCGACCGCCTTGACGACGTGCTGCCAGACGTCAGGCTGTTCGCGTCTATCTCGTTGAGAAAAATCACCGGAAAGGATTTCGGCTGGCGGCAGTACGACCCGCCAGGTCTACGCGACCAAGCCATAGGGAGGTGGCGAAAATGGGTAAGCAAGCAACATGCCAAGCAGGCGTCTATATCGGCTCCGGCGAGCGAGCCTGCAAAGGCGGACAAGTGAACGTGATGAATTTGGAGATTGAGATTCTCTCCGACCCAGCTGAGCTTACGCGAGTTCGGCAAGAGGCAGAAGCCTTCGCTATAAAGGCTGGGCTTGATGAAAAATGCGCCGGGCGGGTAGTGTTGGCGGTGGACGAGGCATTGACCAACATCATCCGGCACGCTTACGCAGGCCGGGCTGACGGGCCTATCGAGATTTCGATGCGGGCTTCGGGCTTGGAGTTGTCGATAGTTATTCGCGATTATGGCCAGGTGGTACACCCAGCTGCGATCCGCTCGCGCGACCTCGACGACGTCCGACCAGGCGGCTTGGGTGTACATATTATGCACGAATGCATGGACAAAGTAACCTACGCGCCAGCAGGCCAAGGCGGCGGGACGGTGCTGGCGATGTCGAAAAAAATATGACCGTTCCTAAAGCGAACCACGAATGGACACGAATAAACACGAATTTTTTTGAAAAGAAAAAGAAAAAAAAACAAACTACGAAAGACGCGAAAACAGATTTTTTGAAAAAGAAAACAAAAACAGCAGAACCACGGGTGAACACGAATAAACACGAATTTTTTTTAAATAAAAAAACTTCATGTTCTTCATGTCCTTCATGGTGAGTTTCGTTTTTTCATATAGCTATGACGGGTTACAGAAAATTTGATCGGCTTGGTTCGGGAAAGAGATAATGGAAAATTCGCCAATTAGTGATGTTCGCTGGACGGACAATGCGGTGGTGGTAGATGTAGCGGGGGATATCGACCTGCACCGCAGCCCGCAATTGCAACGCGGGCTGTTGGACGTCCTAAACAAGAAGCCCGAGCGGATACTCGTGAACCTCGCCGGCGTGGGGTACATGGACTCCTCCGGCGTGGCGTCGCTGGTGAAGCTCCTCAGCAGAACCAAAAAACTCGGCGTCACACTCGTGCTGCTAAGCCCTAGCAATAAAGTTCGCAGCATTTTGGAAATCACCAGACTCGACAGCGTATTTAGCATCTGCGAAAGCGAAACCCAAGCGATGGCATGACGATGGCGGAGAGACAAAACAACATTATCGAGTCGCTGGGCCTGCGGGCAATGGGCCTGTGCGAGTACCTCGGCGGGCTGACGTTGCTGCTCGGTGCCACGGCGGTGTGGACTGTCCGAAGCCTGGCAAGGCCCAGATGGCGAGACATCCACAGCCTGAGCGAGCAGGTCGTCCGAGTGGGCATTCGCAGCGTTGGTATCGTAGCCCTCGTGCAGGGGTTTATCGGGGCGATATTGGCGTTGCAGCTCGTGCCGACGTTGGAGCAGTATGGCCAGGAGTCGCAGGTGGCGGCGATAATCGGTATCGGCGGGTTCAGGATGCTTGGGCCTATTTTCACCGCGGTGGTGCTCAGCGGCTTTGCAGGTGCGTCTATCGCTGCGGAGCTTGGCACGATGGTCGTAGCTGAGGAAATCGAAGCTCTCGAAGCAATGTCCCTGCCGCCCGTGCGGTTCCTCGTCGTGCCGCGAGTGTTGGCGACATTTATCGTAATGCTGCTGCTGACGACCTTCGCCGATTTGATGATAGCGTTGGGGGGCTATCTGGTTTCTCGCCTTGCGCTTGGCCCGGCGGTTTATCTGGAATACTGGCAGAACATGCGCGACACGCTGGAAGGATCGGACTACGTTACAGGCCTGGTCCAGGGCGGCGTCTTCGGCGTGCTGCTGGGACTCATCGCCTGCTTTGAAGGACTGAAAGTCAAAGGCGGTGCCCAGGGCGTCGGCAAGGCGACAACTATGACCGTAGTAAACTCAATCGTCGCAATAGTCCTCGCTGCGTGCGTATGCACGATAGTATTCTATCTTTTCAAACTGTAAAAAATCAGAAGTCAGGAGACAGAAGTCAGGATTCAGAATGGATTCCCTCGCGGGCGGGAATGACAAAAAATCCGTGTAATCCGTGGACTCTTTTGAAACTATGACAGACCAACAGAACAACTTGGAACCTGTGATTCGGGTGGTGGATTTGGTTAAGCGGTTTGGTGATCACACCGTGCTGAACGGCGTAACCTTTGACGTTTTTCCTGGCGAGATGGTCGTTATCATGGGCGGCAGTGGCTGTGGTAAGAGCACGCTGTTGCGACACATCATAGGCTCGATTTTGCCCACTAGCGGACGAGTGGAATTGCTTGGCGAAGACCTGGCCAAAATCGACGAGCCGCAGCTTGACGAGCTGCGCAAACGGTTCGGCATATTGTTTCAGTCCGGGGCGCTGTTCAACTCGATGACCGTGGGCGAGAATGTCGCTCTGCCATTGCAGGAGCATACCGACCTGGACGCCGACACGATCGATATCATGGTTAAGATCAAGCTCGAACAGGTCGACCTCCTGGCTGCGGAAGACCTTATGCCCGCTGAGATATCCGGCGGTATGAAAAAACGGGCGGGCCTGGCCCGGGCTATCGCGATGGACCCCGAAATACTGTTTTACGACGAACCCTCAGCTGGGCTTGACCCGGTAACCAGCGCGGAAATCGATCAACTGATGATAGACCTCACCCGCAAGCTGGGCGTCTCCGGCGTGGTCGTAACGCACGAAATGGACTCCGCCTTCGCTATCGCCGATAGGATGATTATGCTCGACAAGGGCCGAGTGCTGATGAACGCTCCGCGAGCGGAGTTCGAGAAAATCCGCGACGGCGACCCGACCGGCGACGAGAAAATCGACCTGATCCGCCAGTTCCTCCGCGGCGACCCCGACGGGCCTATCACGCAAAGACGCCAAGACAGCGGCTACGAGGAAGACCTCCTAGCCACCGCTGGCGGGTTTGGCTAAATGTGGCACCAAGCGGGAATGTAGCACAGCCGCCCCCGGCTGTGTTCTTCGTGGCGTGGGCGTCTCGCCCATGCGGAAACGTGGTTGCAAACACCGCAACGACGGCACCTGGCAATCAGGCAGCCAACTTGGCAGGTTCTTCGGCAAATCGTTTTTTCAGGCGGGAGATTATCTCCGCGTGTTTTTGGCTTACCCGCCCTTCGGAAATGGCCAGGGTCTGGGCGATGTCCTTCATCAGTGCCCCTTGGTAGTAGTATCGCACGATGATGCTCCGCTCGCCGCGGTTCATTTCCCGCAGCATGACGTTCCACAGGTCGTGTTGAATCGCAGAGCGGTCGGGGGGCGGCTCTTTTTGGCTTGGCGGCAGGGCCCATTCGTCATTGTCTTGCTGCTCGACGCCGCCACAGCCTGATATGTTGTGTATGGAAATTATCTTGGCTGGGTTGGCGTAGCGGCAGCAGCGGGCGTATTCTCTCGGCGAGACGTTCAGCTCCTGTTTCAGCTCGGTTTCCGTCGGTGCTCGGCCCAACCTGCTTCGCACTGCCCAACTGGCTTGGTCAAACAGCCTGGCGCGTCGGCCAATCGACCGCGGCACCCAGTTGCCCTGTCGCAGTTCGTCGAGCATGGCTCCGCGAATTCGTATCCATCCATAGGTCGAGAAGACAACGCCTCGAGCAGGGTTGAAATTGTCCACCGCGTTTACCAGCCCGAGGTGCCCCGCGGAGACCAGGTCGTCGATATTCACCGTCGGGGAGGAGTAAAGTCTGCTCCGCAATGTCTCGGCGATATGCCGAACCAGCGGAATATGGTACTCGATGAGTTTTTCCCGGGCGGCCATATCGCCATGGTCTCTAAAGCGATTCCACCAGTTAGCGACTCGATTGTCATCATCTACGGTAGACATTTCACTTCCTCCCTTCACTTCCTCCCTGCCTGGGTTTGCAGGCAATTCTCGGTTGCTATGCACACGGAGTTTCGGCCTGAGTGTTTGCACTGGTACAAAGCTGCGTCGGCGGCCTGGAGCAGTTCATCTTGTGAGCGGGCCAATTCCGTATCAGCTACACCGAAGCTGGCGGTGGCCTGGACGGTGTTTTCACCGACGGGTACGGCGACCTGTGATATCGCGGCTCGACATCGCTGGGCCAACATGGCTGCCTGCTGGGCCGGGGCGTCCGGAACGATGATGGCGAATTCCTCTCCGCCATACCGCGCGGGCAAATCAATATTTCGACACGATGCCATGATGCTCCGGCCAAACCCTTGCAGCAGCCTGTCTCCCACGACATGCCCATAGGTATCGTTGACCTGTTTGAAGAAGTCCACATCGATCATAACGAATGACAGGGACCTGCCATGTCGCAGTGTTCTGTTCCATTCCTGGTCCAGTTTTTCCATCATAGCCAGGCGGTTGGACAGCCCGGTCAGCGGGTCTATGTGGGCCTTCTCTATGAGCATGTCCTGCAGCCGTTTGGTTCGCAGGGCAGCCCGCACTCTGGCGCGCAGCTCGAATGCGTCAAAGGGTTTGGTTACATAGTCCACCGCGCCGAGTTCCAGGCCTGTTATTTTAGCCTGGGCTTCGTCTGAGCCAGAGAGGAATATCACTGGTATCAGGTCCAGCTTGTTGTCGTTTTTCAATGCCCTGCAGACATCGAACCCTGACAGTTCCGGCATGTCTACATCCAGCAGTATCAGGTCGGGTTTATGTTCCTCTGCGGCGTGCAGGCCAGCTTCGCCGCCGTCGGCGCAGATAATATCCACATCTTCCTCTGCCAATCTTGCCCTGGCCAGAGCCAGAGCCTGGGGGCTGTCATCCACTATTAGAACTTTCATGATGACATGTCCTTTCCCTCGCCAACCGGAGCCAGGCCGGCCTGTATGGCGAGACATAATGTCCTGAGTTTATCCAGCAGAAGCGTTATGGCTTCGGCGTCCTGCATCTTTGCTGCTTGCTCCATGGCGGCACCAAGTTCTGACAGTTGAGGATAACCATAGCCTCCACCGGCCCCTTTGAGTTGGTGGGCGCTTCGGCCAACCTGTTCAAAAAGTCCGTTGGCAGAGGCTTGGTGCATCTCCTGGATGGTTTGCGGCAGTTGGGTTACGAACCCAGCCAGGATAGTCGTCAGACACGGGTCGGATTCGAATTGCGACCGTATGACCTGCTGCGAAGAATCTTTTGGCTGTGTGGCTGGGCAGCTGGCTTGGTTGTCTGGACAGGCGGGTTTGCGATCGACGTATCGGGCGATAGTTTGAATGAGATGGCTTCTGTCGATTGGCTTGGTGCAGTAGTCTGTGCACCCTGCATTGATACATTTTTGCCTGTCTTCGCGCATGGCGTTTGCGGTCAGGGCGATGATTGGAGTGTCCAGGCCCTCGGTGCGAAGTTTTTGCGTAGCCTCGTAGCCATCCATTTCCGGCATCTGCATATCCATCAGGATAAGATCAAATTTCTCCGCTTCGGTTTCACCTGCCCGCTGGACGGCCTGGAGTCCATTGATTACGACTTCCACCTCAGCCCCGGCCTGGCGGAGTATCGTTCCTATCAGCAGCTGGTTGTCCCTGCCGTCCTCAGCCAGGAGAATCCGCAGTCCATCAAGCGGTGCGGTGTCGGACGGGTCCTGCTGGACATCATGCTCTTTGCCGTTAAGGGCTTCGGCCTGGTCGGACAACATCGGTACCCCGCGGATATCGCCGGTGGGTATCGTGAGGGTAAACTCGCTGCCCTGGCCTGATATGCTGCTGGCGGTCAGTTCGCCACCGAGTAACTCGGCGAACTTGTGCGAGATAGCCAGTCCCAGCCCAGTCCCGCCATATCGTCTGGATGTGGACGAATCGCCTTGTTTGAAGGGGGTGAATATCTTCGCGAGAACCTTCTCTGACATGCCAATGCCATCATCAATAACCCCGATGCGTATGGCTGGCTTGCCGTTGCGCCAGCTTGGCAGGAAGTTGACAATTATTTGGATATCACCCTTGTCGGTGAACTTCACGGCATTGCCCACCAGATTCAACAGAATTTGCCGCAGCCTGGTCGGGTCGGTCTGGATGGTTTGTGGTATTTTTCCGTCATATCGGACATAAAGCCCTACGCGTCTCTGGGCTGTTTTGCCTCGCATCAGGCTGACGACATCAGCTATCACCGAGGCGGGGTTGCACGGTATCCGCTCGATGCTGATCTTGTCAGCCTCGATTTTGGACAGGTCGAGGATGTCATTTATCAGTCCAAGTAAGTGTCTGCCATTGCGGGCGATTATATCCAGATATTCGTCCCGCTCCTCCCTGGTCAGTTGCGGACTTTTGAGTTGCTCGGTGAACCCGAGAATGGCTGTCATGGGCGTGCGGATTTCGTGGGACATATTGGCCAGAAACTCGCTCTTGATCTGATCTGCCCGCTTGGCCTCGGCAGCGAGCGTCTCTGCCCGGGCGGTGGCTTGCTGCAACTTTTCCTCCGCCAGTTTCGCATCGGTAATGTCGCGAGAATAGACCGCAACCCTCGCAACTTTGCCCGCGATGTTGTTGATGGGGAAAATATTGTTGACGAACCATCTGCCCCCTATCTGTTGCTCATACTCAACAGGTTTGCCCGTGCTGATTGTCAGCTCGATATGCGATGTAATCTCCGAGGCAGCTTCATCCGGGAGCAGATCGTGGATGAACCGGCCTGATATTTCACCGGAGTCAAGCCCCATTTCCCGCTCGGCTGTCTGATTGGCGGCGATGATGGTGCCGTCGGTGTGCAGCAGCAGGGCTACATCGTCCAGGGCGTCCAGCAGAGTACGCATGGTCTCCTGGTTCTCGCGGATGGTATCCGACTGGCGGGCGTATTTTCGCTGTATCCAACCTAGGAAAAAGTAGAGAAACACCACGATTATCGTGCCGATGGCTACGCATATGACGGATATCTGCACTATCGTCATTATCAGGCTGGCGTGGCTTGCGCTGAAATCCTGCAATACGGCCATCTCTCCGACCCTTCGGTGGCCCGCGTCCATAAGCTCGTGGAATACCATGCGGTAGTCGTGGCCCGCTATTGAGATTTCCTGCCCGCTGGTGATATGCTCGTGCTCGCCTTGACCTATTTGAGCCATCAGGGCTGGGGAGATTTTGTCCATCGTATTATTTGTGATGACGAACGAAGGAAACCGGTTCCAGTCCGATCGCCTGTGCATCATTTTTTGGCCTTGCTCCCACGCCTCACGATTCAGGAACTGCTTGTCTATCCCAATGACAAAATCAACGCCCAACGAATGTTGAATTTGCGTGATGATATGCTCTATCTCCTCGCCAAGTTCGAGATAACCTATCAATTTGCCCTTGTTGTACCAGGGCTGTACCACCCGCAGAGTAAAGGTACCCAGTGGCCCAAGTTCTATGCCCCAGGCGGTCTTGCCGGTTTGCTCGGCCTCCTTGGCGGTAAAGCGGTCTATCTTGTCGCCATAACGCCCGGGCTGATGAATCCGAAGAAAACACACCCTGTCCGTACCGATAAAATAAAAATGCGTTATGTTATGATCAGTAAGAAGTTTTGCGAAGATTGGCCTGGCCTGGGCCAGCACCGCAGAGGTGTTTTTCTTTGCGAAGGCTTTCGTTAAAATTTCATCGTTCGATATCGCGTCCATAGCCATATCCATGGCTGCGGCACGATCTGCCAACGCTGCGTGAAAATCTTTGTGAACTCGGCGAAATGTCCGTGCCGATTGCCTCTCTGTTTTTGCGCGGGCATCCAGGGCCAAAACCAGCCCGCATGTACCAACCAGGGCAATTATCAACACGACAAGAGGTATCAGAACATACCGCCGAATATTCATGACTCGCAATTTGAATCGGATAGGTATCTTTTTATTACGCATCGTTATTACTCCTGATGGTTGATGCTTGTTTCCAATTTTTCAGCCCCGACGGCCTGGCCTCGGCATCTCCCGCGATACCGAGGCCAAGCTCGTTTGTCCTCGCCGCAGTCATCCGCTGCGCGTCCCCCGATCAGCCCGCTATGCGCTCATCGCCAATGTCGGCAAGAGATTTTTCAGAGCCTCCCAGTTGACGGGCTTGGCGATGTACCCCTCTGCCCACGATGGAAACCGCTTGGTTAATTCGTCGCGAAAGGCCTCGCCGACAGTTACGAATACGCGAGTGTTGGGCGAAATTTGCTTTATCGTCTGACCGGCCTGCATGCCCCCCAGGCCTGGCATCATCCAGTTGAGAATCGCGATCTCGATTTCCGGGTTGGTGCGAATCGCGTGTACTGCCTCCATCCCATCGCAAGCTGTCGCCACGCAATAGCCCCACTCCAGCAGTCCCTGGCCAAGTTGGGCGAGCGATTCCCCGTCGTCGTCTGCGATTAGAAACTGAGGCGGGCTATGCTTGACCCGGGCCGCATTGCCGCTACGGGGTGGCTTGTCCCTGTTTTGTGGAGCAATGAGGTTTTGAAGCCAATAGCTGCAACCCCATTTGGACGCGACTTTTACATTTCGAGGGCAAGAATTGTTACACATTTTACGCCCCCTTAGCAGATTAAAAATACATTCCGCCATAGTTCTTATCGGATTCGGGTTGTATATAATTTAATGATTTTCTTAAATTTATGATATTTATTGTTTTTCAGGTTTTATTCAGTGGTTTGTCAATGGGGCGGAAATCCAGGGACTTGCCTGTTCCTTACTTGCCAAATCCGAGTCCACTAAAAACCCTGTACTTAAAAATCCGCGTAATCAGTGGACTCCTACTTGCCTATCTGCCTATTCCCTATTTCCCTATTTGCCTATTTGCCCACTTGCTGTAAAATGTGGAATATGACAAACACGCCAGTCCGAATTTTGGTGGCAACTTTCACAGTCATGTTGTTGTGGGTATCGCTCCAGGCTATCGCGGGTGAGACTAACCCTGCAAGCAAGCCAACGAATCTGGGCTATTGGCTAGGCCAGGCCAGGCCTGTCGACTCTGCCAAAACCAAGCCTGCTGAAAAACATGTCAAGTCCCAAGCCCCCCCTGCCAAAAATGAACGCCTCGCCCGCGTGGGGTTTCGTCGCGACGATGCCTTGCCCGGCGTGGTCGAGTTTTCCGATGGCCTACAGCTGGCGGGGGGAATTTTCACGACGCGAAACAAGCCTCTGGCCCTGTGGATTCCACAGCAAAAACGCTGGCTGCGGGTGCCCATCGCAGCGGTGCTGAGCATCTCGGCGGTGGTCGTGCAGCAGGAAATGAAACTCCGCTGGCGATGGAAAGCCATGGGCCAACCAGAGCGAGTCTACACCGGCAAGAGCTATCCCTTCCGCCGATTCGAATGGCTGTTGCACCTGGCGGACGGCTCGTATATCCAGGGCATTATCAAGGGCCAACCCATCTGGATTGAGACGCCACATGAAACCTCAGGCCCGTTTATCCTCCACGAACGCGCCAAAGGAAAGACAGGCCAAAGCCTAGCCAAGCAAGTCTACATCCGCAAAATCGTCATCTCCC
>JAOZNE010000169.1:0-4601 GCA_029933955.1 Phycisphaerae bacterium | reverse complement strand
CGATATTTCGGGATACGTCGAGAAATTGACTACGATCTTCGCGGACAATGACATCAGCTCGGTTACTGTCGCCCACATGGAAGTGCCCTGTTGCAACGGCATCGTCGTTGCGGTGGAGAAAGCACTAGCCCAGGCAGGCTTGGCTGACATGCCTTTGCGGGATGTGATGGTCGGCATCGACGGGCGGATTATCGAGGAGAAGTAGATTGGCTGAGGAGCGAAACACTGGCGAATCCTAAGCCCCCCTCGTGTCATTTCCGCCTTCGAGGGAATGAAAAAAAAGAAAAAAACATGGACGGGACGTCCATGCTACGGAAAAATGGATTCCCCAGCACTTATTTGCAGTGAGTGAGAATCGTTGGCCCAGGCTAAAAGACTAACTGTGTTTTAAAAAAGTTTTGCAAATAAGTGCTGGGGAATGACAAAAAAAAATTAAAAAAAACATTCGTGCCATTCGTTTTAATTCGTGTCATTCGTGTTTTTCTGTTTTTGCTTTTACTGATTACTGCAGGCTGATTACTGACTACTTATAAAAAACTTTTTTGTGAAAGGATTTACTATGACCATGTTTTGTTATCAATGTGAACAGACCGCTAAGGGAACAGGCTGTACTGTCCAGGGCGTATGCGGCAAGGGGCCTGACGTGGCTGCCTTGCAGGATCTGCTGATCTTCGCTGCCAAGGGGCTGGCGAGATATCTGCATCGGCTCAAAGGCTTGGGCGTAGTCGACCGCGAGGCAAACATCTTTGTCATCGAAGCTTTGTTTACGACAGTAACGAACGTCAACTTCGACCCGGACACGCTCGAAGCTTTGCTTGGCAAGGCCCGGCAAACATGTAGCCGACTTGGCAAGGCTTACGAAGAGGCTTGTGCCTCGGCTGGGCAGGAGCCCGAGTCGATGGGTTGCAAGGGTTGCCTGTTGCCCGAGACGCGCGAGGGCCTGCTCGAGCAGGCTGAATCTGTGCGGCTTGACAAACGCAAAGCTGACATCGGCGAGGACGCAACGGGCTTGCAGGAGCTGATTCTTTATGGACTCAAAGGAGCGGCTGCTTATGTGGATCACGCGCAAATCCTGGGCGTAGCGGATGACGAACTCTTCGATGCGTTCAACGAGATTCTCGCTTTCCTGGCTGGGAATCCGACCGACATCAACGAGCTGACGGCCCAGGCTTTGAAGGTCGGCGAGGTGAATCTCAAGGCGATGGAACTGCTGGACAAGGCAAACACCGACGCGTACGGCCAGCCCGAGCCTACGGAAGTCCGCGTTACGCCCGTGGCTGGTAAGTGCATTTTGGTGTCAGGCCATGACCTGAAGGACCTCGAAGCACTGCTGAAACAGACCGAGGGCAAGGACATCAACATCTACACTCACGGCGAGATGTTGCCCTGCCATGGCTATCCCGAGCTGAAAAAATATCCGCACCTCGTGGGCAACTATGGCGGAGCCTGGCAGGACCAGCGCAAAGAATTCGACGCCTTCCCCGGCGCGATTCTGATGACGACCAACTGCATCCAGAAGCCTAAGGAAACCTACGCAGCCAGGATTTTCACCTGCGGGCTGGTGCAATGGCCCGGCGCGACGCACATAGCCGACGGCGACTTTTCGCCCGTGATAGAAGCTGCCCAGGCTGCGGACGGTTTTTCCGAGGACGCCGAGGCCAAGACCATCATGGTAGGCTTTGGCCATGCTGCTGTGCTGGGCGTAGCGGAGACGGTCATCGAGGCGGTCAAGGCTGGGGACATCAAACACTTCTTCCTCATCGGCGGATGCGACGGTGCCAAGACAGGCCGAAATTATTACACCGAATTGGCCCAGAGCGTGCCCGATGACTGCGTCATACTCACACTGGCTTGCGGAAAATACCGCTTCAACAAACTGCCCTTCGGCGACATCGGCGGCATACCCAGATTGCTGGACATAGGCCAATGCAACGACGCATACTCAGCTATTCAGATAGCGGTCGCACTGGCCGGGGCGTTTGGCTGTGGCGTCAACGACCTGCCACTGAGCATGATTCTCAGTTGGTATGAGCAGAAGGCTGTCGCTATCCTGCTGACGTTGCTGAACCTCGGCATCCAGAACATTCGCATAGGCCCAACCCTACCTGCCTTCATAAGCCCAGCTGTGTTGGGCGTCCTGGTAGACAAGTTCAACATAGCTCCAGTTACCACTCCAGAGGCAGACCTCAAAGCGATACTGGGATAAAATCAGGAGTCAGGATTCAGAATGGATTGTGTGCCGGGGCTTTTGTCCCGGCACATTTTTTTTGCTTGGGCAAAATCCAAAAAAAATCCCGGCCGGGGAGCATTCCGGCCGGGCCCAGAGAGTCCTGTGCTCGGCAGATCTCTCGACTGAGCCTTTGCAGGTGTCGCATCATACCCACCAGGTGTTGCAAACCCACATTCACATGCGGCGTTTGCATCAATAGTTCCATCTGACCCAGCGCGTTTCGCAGTTCATCGCTTCCCTGCTGCGAGAGTCGGATAGCCTTTTGTCCCCGTGGGATACTACACGTCCTGCTGCCAGATTCCGTACACATTACATTGCTCCTTCCTGAAGGACCAGAGACCCCCGGGGGCAGCGTTTTGTCGCGGAAAACCTGCTGCTACCGGAGGCACGGTTACGAGAATGCGTAAGTTTTCGTTTGACGGGCAGTTGGCGGGGGGGTATCTTAGGTTGGCGGGCTGGCTGGGGATGATATTGATGGCGAGACGTGAAGTTCGAATTGATGATTGATGATTGATGGCAGATATCGGAGAATTTAGACATGCGTGAAAAAGTTTTGCTTGTTATCGTGGGCAGTTTGCTGTGCGGGCTGGTAGCCGGTTGCGGCGGCGGGTCGACCGCTCAGGACGTGGCCAAGAGCTATGGCTTGCTGAACAACTGGGATCTTCAGCCCGGGATTGCCGACGTTATTCAGTCGGGCCAGGCTGACCAGATGATAGCGGCAGGTCAGGCCAAGGTTCGCAATCGCGTCAATGGTTTGGGTTCCGGCAGGGTGCTCGTTACCGAGTATCTCATTCGCGGCGAGGTTTATCGCGTGGAGGTTCGCAAGCCTATCAACCCGCTGAAGAACGTCCCACAGTCCCGCATCCGTCATGCCAACACCAAACAGGGCTTTGACGAAAATGTCATCAGTTGGCTGAAGCTGGACTGCGTCTGCGCGACCCTGCGGGGCGCGAGCTACCAGGCCAAGCCAGAGGTTGCCTATCGCGCCTGGCGAGGGACTGACGGCGTGGAGCATAGCGTCAAGACCAGGCCCGGCCAAGTTCCGGACTGGCCCGCCTCGCCCGAGCCTTTGGATTTGAACATACGCACCAAGGGTTGGCCCGTGCCGGGGATATGGATCCAGGGCCTGGCTGGCAGCGAGCAGGACGCCCAAGCGGCTACTGACCCCTTCAGCGGCAAGCAGCGATGGTACATTATGAACCCGGGCCCAGCGGGCTTTGTGGGCAACGAACTGATTCCGTTTATCAATTTGAAACTGTATAGCAAAATCGGCAGCTAGAGCATCAGCTGATTTTACTCACGAAATATCGGGTTTTTTCCGATAAATAGTGCAGAACCAGCCTGGCCTGGTTGAGTTGAAAGGTATGATGAAATGAAAAAGGTAATTCTTCTGCTGGTAATTTTCGTGGCGGTCTCAGCCTTGGCGGTCGGTTGTGATGACGAAGCTGCCCTGAGCCTGAGCGACGGCAATGGCATGGTGGACTCCAAGCAACAGCGTCGCCGGCGCGTGGCTATGATCATGGACATGAACGACCGCATGATTCAGGACGATATCGACGAGACATGGTTCTTTGACGCGAACTCCAAGCTCATGCCGTGGGAAGTTTACGTCGGCAACTAGCCCGACTAGGTCCAGGGGCCTTGCGAGAGATGAGCGAACCAGATGGCATAGTGATTTTCCCCGGCACGTTCGACCCTATCACGAATGGGCATCTCGATGTGATCAGGCGGGGTGTAAATATCTTTGGCCAACTTATCGTAGCCATCGGGGAGAACCCGGACAAGACCACGCTTTTGTCGCACGACGAGCGGGTCGAGATAATCCGCCAAGTCGTCGCGCCCATGCCGAGCGTTCGCGTCGAGTCGTTTGCCGGGCTGACGGTTGATTTTGCCCGCTCGGTCGGAGCCAGTGCGATCCTCCGCGGCATCCGCAACAGCAGCGATTTGCAATTCGAGTTTCAGGTAGCCTTGACCAATCGTGTCGTGGGCGGCATTGAGACGGTCTTCATTATGACCGGCAGCGAGTACGCCTTCACCTCATCGAGCCTGATTTGCCAAATCGCGCAAATGGGCGGCGACGTCTCAGCCCTGGTACCCCCAGCCGTGCTGGAACACATAAACCGCAAAACAAACACCGCCACAACAGACCAAACCCTCCGCGAAACCGAGTAACCGGTTGGCTGGTTGACTGGTTGATTAGTTGACCGGTTGATTGGTTGATTGGTGCCTGGTTTTTTCAGTGTCATTCCCGCGAAGACGGGGATCCAGTTTTTTCTTTTTTTGCCATGCAACAAGTTGCATGACCTACTACTGTTTTTGTTTTGGTAACCGTTCACACAAAAACAAGAACCACGGATAAACACAGATAGAC
>JAOZNE010000168.1:0-4614 GCA_029933955.1 Phycisphaerae bacterium | reverse complement strand
TGACATTCTGACGACCCAGCCGCAGCCCTGTATGTTTATTGGTTAAAATGTGACTGACAACCGAATTTCTGCCGTCTATGGGATGGCCGTTTTTTTATATTTGTCCTGCTTATCTTGTCTATCTGTGTAAAAAGTTTCGTTGGGTGGCATGGCTACACTGTGGCTGTTTGCAGAGTAGCCGTGGGACGCCGAACATGGTTACCCCACCCCGTGTCACTGGCTATTTGGTATTGGTCATTCCCAGCACTTATTTGTCACGCTTCAAAATAGTTGTTGTCTTAAACAAAGAGACTCACGATATCCTATACTCCTGCAAATAAGTGCTGGGGGTATTTGGGCCTTGGTTATTTTTTCGTCATTCGAAATTCGTCATTGATTCCTTATTCGGATTTCTGCTTTCGTCATTTTCCCTACTTGCCCATCCCCTTTTTTCCGCTGCCTAGCCAATGTATCGCTAGTATTGCTACGCCCATCACCAGCCAGGCGTCGGCGGCGTTGAATATGTAGTTGTAGCCCAGATCGCTGCAGTCGATGAAGTCTCGCACATGATATCGGATAGGCATCAGAGGCCCGAGTGGAACTTCACTGAAGAGTCGGTCGTAGAGGTTGCCCAGGGCGCCGCCTAGTATCAGCCCCAGGGCCAGGTGTAGCCAGGTCGCCCGAGCGGGGCTGAGGAGGAAGAATCCCAGCACAGCCAGGCTCATCGCGATTGTTATGAGGTTCACGACCAGGCGGGGGATGGAGTCGAAGCCGAACACCACGCCGGGGTTCGTCGATAGGCTCAGCGACAGCCCGAAGCAGACGCGTCGGCTGGCGCGGGTTTCCCGCAGCACCGCCCGGGTAAATTGTTCGTCGTGTCTTATACGGACGTCGGGATTGGACAAAATGTCAGCTAACCGCTGCTGGGTAGCGGGGGCGGAGAGCAGTTGGCGGAAGACGACGCTTTTGCTTATCAGATCAGCTCCGCAAGCCAGGGTTACCACAGCCAGGAAGACGATCCACGCCCGGGCGGACTTGCCAGCTACAGGCTCGGGCAAGCAGGTGTCCGGGCTGGCGTCTTGTGTCGCCCTGGTCAAGGTCAGTCCTCTTCGCCGAGCGATTCGCCTGGGCGCACCAGGCCTTTCTCGACCAGCTTTTTGTACTCGATGCTGTACCTGCACCAGGGCCTGGCCCGCAGGCGAGGCTTGCCGATGGGCTTGCCCGTGCCAATGCAAATGCCAAACGTATTGTCGTCCAGCCGACCCAAGGCTTCGTTTATTTCGCCCAGCAAGGCCCGCTCGCTCTCGAGCAGACCCAGCGTGAATTCATGCTCGAAATTGTCCGAGCCGATGTCAGCTGGGTGCGTCGGCATGGTCGACAGGTCGCCCGAGCTGTCCTGAAGATTCCGCCCGAGCGAGTTGCCCTCGATCCCAGCCAGGTCGCCAAGGAGCAATTGACGCTTCTCCGTCAACAGCTGACGAAACTCCGCGATTTCCTTCTTGCTGAGGTACGAAGAAGTCGTAGCCTTTTTGACCTTGGCAGCCTTTTTAACAGCAGTTTTCACCGTTGACTTGGCAGGGGCCTTCTTGGCTACCTTCTTGACTGCGGTTTTCTTGGCCACAGCCCTCTTAGCCACCTTCTTGACTGCGGTTTTCTTGGCCACAGCCTTCTTAGCCACCTTCTTGACAGAGGTTTTCTTCGCCACAGCCTTCTTAGCTACCTTCTTGGTTGTGGTTTTCTTCACCGCGGTCTTCTTGGCCGATTTTTTAACAGTCTTCTTCTTTGCCAATTCTGTATCCTCGTCTATATCTGCACCACCCTACGAATCGGGGGAGTATATGCACCCCAGCCTGGTCTGTCAAGAGCCTGGCGAGGTTTCCGGGTTCAAATCTTGGCGGGGGTTTTGATAGCTTGGTTTTTTCTCGCAAAAACGTTGCCAGGCTGCTGGATGAGGGCACCCTTGATTACCAGCATGGTCATGCAAGAAGCAGCCTGGCCTGTGTCCAAGCCGGTTTGTTGCACCAGTTCGTCCAGGCTCTTTGGGCCGTTGGCCAGGGCTTGGAAGATAGCAAGTTCGTCGCCAGCCAGGCCAGGCTGGGTTTGGAAGAGCGGCTCGTCAGGCTGAATTTTCTCGCCCACTTCCCCCAGCGGGCTTAGGATATCGTCCAGGTCCACTGTCAGGTGCGCCCCGTCGCGCAGCAGTTTGTGCGTCCCCGCTGACAGCGGCGAGTCCACCCTGCCGGGCAGGGCGAAGACGTCGCGGCCTTGCTCCGCGGCGACGCGTGCGGTTATCAGCGCGCCGCTGGGCAGGGCAGCTTCGATGACCAGCGTTCCAAGGCTCAGGCCTGATACTATACGGTTGCGGACCGGAAAGTTGCCCGCCAGCACCGCTGTTCGCATAGACAGCTCGCTGATGACAGCTCCGCGACCCGAGGCTATGATTTCCCCAAACAGCTTGGCGTTCTCAGGCGGGTATATCTCAGCCAGCCCACAGCCCATCACCGCGACGGTTCGCCCGCCCGCAGCCAGGGAACCCCGATGGGCAGCGGTATCGATGCCGCGAGCTCCGCCCGAGACCACGGTGAACCCCGCCCTGCCAAGCAAGGCTCCGAACCGCTCAGCCTGCTCCAAGCCATAATGCGTGCACCGCCGTGAGCCTACCACCGCCAGGGCCACAGCGTCTTCAGGCAAGAGCTTGCCCTGGACGTACAGCAGGGGCGGCGGGTCGTAAATAGTCTGCAAAGCTTTGGGATAAGCATCGTCGCCCAGGCAAATAATAGCTGCGCCCAGCTTGTCAACCCAGGCTAGCTCGTCGTCTATCATCGCCTCGGTAACCGCCTGGAGGGCTTGGACTTTCTTTGGGCCAATACCGTGGATTCGCCCCATCGCCCCGCCCGAAGCCAAGCCTGCCTCCTCAGCCGAGCCGAACGCCTCGACCAACAGCGAGAAAATCTTCGCCCCGATACCCTCAGCCAAAGTCAGCTTGAGATACGCCCTGATTTTGTCCAGATTCTCCATAATAGCTCGGGATTATCGCAGGAGCCAAGCCAAAAGGAAACCACGAAATCCGCGGGAGAAAACTAAATCGGAAAATACTTCTCATTCGGCCTGGGAGTGCGTATAATGCCCGCTCGGTTTGTTGTCCCTTTGATAATCAAAAACCCCCAACACGGAAGAGAGCAAAATTATGCCACTGGTACCGACACGAGTTTTATTGGATCACGCAGCAGAGAATGACTACGGCGTCGCAGCTTTGAATGTCAACAACATGGAGCAGATTCAGTCTATCATGCTCGCTGCCCAAGAGACCGACAGCCCGGTTATCATCCAGGCCAGCCGGGGCGCCCGGGCCTACAGCAACGACGCTTATCTGCGGCATCTTATCCTCGCAGCCGCTGAGCTGAACCCGAAAATTCCCATTGCGATGCACCTGGATCATGGCAATAGTTTCGAGACCTGCCAAAGCGCCATCGACCAGGGCTTTACCTCGGTTATGATGGACGGGTCGCTGAGCGAAGACGGCAAGGTGCCCTCGACCTTCGAATACAATGTCGAGATTACCCGCAAGGTCGTCGACGCCGCCCACGCAAAGGGCGTCAGCGTCGAGGGCGAAATCGGTGCGCTGGGCGGTATCGAAGACGGCCACGGTGCGGGCCTGAGCGAAGAAGAAGCCCAGGAGCATCTCACCGACCCGGACGAAGCGGAGCGGTTCGTCGCCGAGACTGGCCTGGACGCCCTGGCGGTGGCTATCGGCACGAGCCACGGAGCCTACAAGTTCAAGCACAAACCCACCGGCGATGTTTTGCGGATGGACCTTATCGAGGAAATCCATCGCCGACTGCCCAACACGCATATCGTCATGCACGGCAGCAGCTCCGTCCCGCAGGAACTCCAGGACATCATCAACAAGTATGGTGGCAAGCTGAACCCCACCTACGGCGTGCCGGTCGAGGAAATCCAACGAGGCATTAAGCATGGCGTGCGGAAGGTCAATGTCGACACCGACAACCGCCTGGCTATCACCGGCGCTATCCGCAAAGTCTTCGCCGAGACGCCCGAAAAGTTCGACCCGCGCGATTATCTCAAACCAGCCCGAGTAGCTATGAAGGAAGTTTGCGTCGCTCGCATGGTAGCGTTTGGCCAGGCTGGCAACGCTGGAAAAATCCCGATCAAAACCTGCAAGGAAATGGTCGACTTCTACAGCAAGTAAAAACCCGGACGCATAATCAAAACGTACAGTTGGAATAGACAGGGCCTGGTTCGATTCCTCGAACCAGGCCCTCTCTTCGCTTGAAATTGTTCAGATAGCTTGCGAATGTTTCCTGGATTACTGAAACTTTTGAAAACCTCCAAAATTTCGGACGGGCGGCTGTTCTGGCAGGGGGAGGCTTTTCGACAGATAAAGTACTGCCGAGGCGTGGGATCACGTGGTATCCATTCCCTCCACCAGGACGTGAGCTGATTGCCGAGTGTGTAATGCGTATTCCATCAGGCATCAGCCACCGTCGTTGTTTTTTTGGCGTGGCACAGCCACCCCCGGCTGTGCTTTCCAATCTGGGGATCAAGGATTCGAACCTAGACTAACTGATCCAGAATCAGTCGTGCTGCCGTTACACTAATCCCCAGTACTTGTAC
>JAOZNE010000167.1:0-4638 GCA_029933955.1 Phycisphaerae bacterium | reverse complement strand
TTTCGATTTCATACTCGATACCCATCGCCTTGGCAGCATCTTCGACAGCAACAGCGAGCATCTTACATTTGGGGCAACCAGTGCCCAGGATTTGCAGTTTCTTCACGATTCGATTTCTTTCCTTGTCTGATGTTATGTTCACACTTTTGAATCACTACGCGGTGGCAAATTAAAAATCATACGAAACCCGCTGCTGGCCCCGACAGCCAGGCTGTCCATGCTCGAATAGAGCACGGGGATCACGACCATGGTCAGAAATGTCCCGACAGCCAGGCCCGTGGCAGCTACGACGCCCAGCGGACTCATCCGCTCCAGACCCACCGCCAGTTCCAGTATCAGCGGGGTCAGCCCGACGATGGTAGAGACGGTGGTCATAAGTATCGGGCGGATACGCAGCCGCACCGCCTGGAGGATAGCCTTGTTTTTCGGCACGCCTTGTTTGCGAGCTTCGAGGATAAAGTCCAGCAGCAGGATGCTGTTGTTGACGATAGTTCCGCCCAGCAATATCAGTCCCATCGTGGCCGGCTTGCACATGGGCTTGTCGAACAGCAGCAGTCCCCACATGGCCCCTGCCACGGCCAGGGGAATCGCAGCCATAATGGTTATAGGATGGCCAAACGACTTGAACATCGCCAGCAGCAGGAAGTACAGCAGGACGATGCCAATCAGCAGGGCCTTGCCCATTTCCCGTTGGCCCGTTTTCATATCCATAAAGCTGCCCGCCACATCGATGGAATACCCGGCAGGCGTTTTAATTTTCGCCAGCCGCTTGCCAGCCATCTTCGCCACCTGCGCGATGGTGTAGGTGCGGTTCTGCCCGGTAATGTCGATGGTGTTGCTCAGCCGCTCGCGGGTAATGAATGGCTGGGCTGTGTGCGAGGAAACTCTCGCCAAAGCTCGCAGCGGCGTGGGGCCAAATCGCGTGGGTATGTACACCTGTTCCAGATCGGCAGGCGAGGCGATATCGGCTGCGGCGTATTGCACGCGGATCGGGATGTCGAGGGCCCCCACCAGTCGCATGGTCGTACCCGGCAGGCCCTTGATGGCGGCTTTGATTTCCCCGGTCGCCTCGGCGGGGCTGGTGCCGTAAAATCGCGCGAGCATCGGGTCGACCTCGACATGCTCCTCGGTCTTGTCAAAATACCAGCTTCGCCGCACATCGACCAGCCCCGGCAGGCCCTTGAGGGCATGGAGACATTGCCCGGCCAGGCTGCTGATGACATGAGAATCAGGCCCGCTTATTATCACATCCAGCGGAGCCTTGGTGGTCGACAGCGGCGTGGCGCCGTATTCACTGACACGGAAAGTTCGCACGCCTGGTATATGGCCCAGCTCTTTACGCCACTTGTCCTCTATCTGCCAAATCGTTTCATCGCGGCTTTTACGGTCGACCAGGTGTATCGTCAGCTTGGCTGACTGGGCCGTAGCCCCGCCGCCACCGAAGCTTATCTGGCCTGGCTCGGAACCTATAGTTGACGAAACCATCTCCACGCCCGCCTGGCGGTAGACCATCTGTTCAACCCGGCCCAGCACCTGCTGGACCCGCTGGGGGGCATAATCGGACGGCGAGTCGAACTCGATAATCGCAATGCCCGTGTCCATCGGCGGCATCAGCTCGCCACCGATAAGCGGCGGGACTATTTTCATCGTGCCGACGAAAAAACCCATCGCAAGCAGCAGCGTGAGCGCCCGCCATCGCAGGGCGCGCTTCAGTATGCCGATGTACATCTTCGCCAGGCCTGATACGCCCCTGTCCGTTACGCCGAAAATCCGTTCGATAATGTTTCGGTCGTGGTGAGGCCTGGCCAGGAGCCTGGAGGCCAGCAGCGGTATAACCGTCAGCGCCACCAGCAGGGAGGCTACGAGGGTCGATGATATCATCATGTTCAGCGGACGCATTATCTGCTGGGTATAACCGCCGGTGAACATAACGGGAATCAGCACGATAACGGTGGTGAACATGCCGGCGGTGATAGCCAACGATACTTCACTGGCGCCTTTGCGGGCTGCCTGGACTGCGTCGGGGGTCTTCATTTGTCGATAGTGGCGATAGATGTTTTCCAGCACGACCACCGAGGCGTCCACCACCATGCCGACGGAGATAATCAGGCCTGACAGGGTTACCATGTTCAGTGTGTACGGGCTGAACCACAGCACAACCAACGCCGTCAAAAACGCCAGGGGTATGCTTACGGAGACCACCACCGCTGCCCGCAGATCGGCAAGGAACAGGAAAATCACGACGACGGTGAATATAACCGCCTGGACGAGACTGCTCCGCATGCCGTGAACATTTATGTCGATGATAGGCTGCTGGTCGTCGGTTATTTCAAACTGAATATCCGGGTATTGCGACCGAAGTTTTGGCAGGAAGGCTTTGAAGTTTTTAATCGCCTCGACGGTCGGACCATCATCAGGCCTAAGCACATTGACAGCGATGGCGGGCTGGCCGTTGCCGTGATAGAAACTCCGCTGCTCCTGGTGGCCTGGCCGAACTTTGGCGATATCCCGCACGCGGATAAATCCACCCCCAGCCGAGGCGATTGGCAGGTCACGTATTTTTTCCAGGTCGGCAAACTCGCCGACGGTCCGCACGAGCAGCTCGTTGCGGGCCGTGTAGATAGTCCCCGCCGGCGCGGAGACATTCTGCCGGGCCAGGGCGGCGATGACCTTGGCGATGGTGAGTTTGTTGGCGATAAGTTTATCGCGATTGACGCGAATGTGAACCTCTGGCTGATAGCCGCCGAAGACATCCACATCGGCAATGCCCGGCAGGCGCAAAATCTCGTCGGTTATCTGGTTATCCGCCAGCAGGCGAAGCTCGGGGAAGGTCTTGTCGCTGCCGGGCCTGGGACGCATGGACAGTGTCAGCAGCGGGCGGGTGGCGTCGGTAATTCGATAGATTCGCGGCTCGAGAATATCGCTCGGCAGCGTGGCGCGAATTCGGCTGATTGCGTTTTGCACATCCACCACCGCCTCGCCGATGGGCTTGCTGTAATAGAACTCGGCATTGATGGAGGAGACCTCGTCTCGGCTGGTGCTGATAACCTTTTTCAGCCCGCTGATGGAGTTAAGCTCCTTCTCGATGACCTGCGTTATCTTGTCCGAGACATCGCTGGCTGCGGCACCAGGCTCGACCGTAATAACCACCACCTGGGGAGGCACTGCCTTGGGAAACAGGTCCGTCGGCGTGCGGAAAAATGCGAATAACCCCAGCGACACGACGACCAGCACCATCGCGGTAATCGCGTAAGGGTTCTTCAGCGAAAAGTTTGTTAGATTCATTTCACCGGCTCCACCTTCATGCCCCCAGCCAGATTCGCCCAGCCTAGAAATGTGCTGGTTACCACCGACTCGCCAGAGCGGATACCTTCAATGGCCACATCGTCCCGGCCTCGGCCCAGCACCGTAACCACCGGATGGGCCAACTTGCCTTCACGCACCACGAAAACATGGACTTTTTCTTTTGGACATTCGACCAGACTATTGGCTGGCACTAATATCGCGTCGTCGATTTTCCGGACAACAACCGTTACCGGCACATAGCTGCCGCAGGTCAGGCCTTTGGTTTCGCTGCCTTTCAGCGCGCACTCAGCCCGGACGGTACGGTCCACACTAAGCGACGGATACAGATGCGTTAGCCTGGCCTGGCGAGCCTGGTCGTGGATGACAAATCGCAAGGCCAGACCCTCGCGGATATCCGCCATATCCTGCTGCGGCACATCGAAAGCCAGTTTGAGCGCCGAACGATCTTCAACGACCAACAACGCCTTGCCAGGCAAGG
Source organism: Phycisphaerae bacterium (assembly GCA_029933955.1). Lineage (GTDB taxonomy): Bacteria > Planctomycetota > Phycisphaerae > SM23-33 > SM23-33 > B1-G9. Next base: position 854 of record JAOZNE010000167.1, on the reverse strand, counting down.
CCAGGTCGCCCGGGTCAACCAACCGGCGTGTAACCAAGCCGTCGTATGGACTGGAGATTACGCAGTAACCCAAACGAGTATTCAGTTCGTCCACTCGATTGCCAAGGGCTTTTATCTGCTGCTTGAGAGCCTGGTTCTTGTACCTGGCAGTCTTGAGCTGCCCCGCCAGCTGATCGGCCTTGTCGATGGTGGCTTCCATCTCGGACTCGGTAGCTGCCCCGCTGGCTTTGACCTTTTTCATCCGCTGGGCCTCGCGTTTCCAAAAAGCAGTGGAGTCTGTCAAGGCCGCGACCGTCGCCTCGTTGGCAGCCAGTTCCGCCCTGGCCTGGGCGATCTGGGCCTTGACCACCTCGATGGAATAACTGATTTCCCGGTCGTCGAGTTTAATCAAAGGCTCCCCGGCCCGGACGGTCTTACCTTCGTCCGTCTCAACGGACTCTATTGGCGAAGTCAGCCTGGCCGATAGAGTCGCCGTTCGCACTGGTTCCACAATGGATAGATAAGTCCGCGTAATCTCCAGCGAGCCGCGCCGGGCAGCTACGACATGCACCGGCGTCGGAGCCAGACCATATCGCGGAGCACCCCCCAGCAGTGCCTTCTTGCGATGCACCAACAACGCAGCACCAGCCAACAGTGCCGCCACGCAGAGCAGAAAGGCTGTAATCCTTATTATCGTTTTCTTTCGATATCGCACAGTCGCTTCTCCTGGGATATGACGACCCAGTTATAATACAACAAATCACCAACTATTACCCTTGGTCTTCTGCTTTGTTTCTATCCCCAAACCTCGCCAAATATCATGCCGGAAATCGTCGCCATCACGACCACCAGCGAAACGAAGACGATGGTTTTTT
>JAOZNE010000420.1:0-1184 GCA_029933955.1 Phycisphaerae bacterium | reverse complement strand
AAATTCAACATGCTGCGGGACATGCTAGGCACCCCCGTAGACCACTGATTTTTTGTAACCGTTCAGGATATAAGAACCACGAATCCCGATGTCGGAGCGAAGCGGATATCCCGACGAACGTCGGGGTACATCGGGACTAATAAACACGAATTATTTGTGAAAAAACACAAGCCATCCCGACATGTCGAGCAATATGAATAAACGTTATCAGTTGTCAGTAAAAACAGAAAAAGAAAAAACTGGATTTCCCCGTACGGGGAAATGACACGGGGGCAAGCCGACCAACCAGTCAACTAATCAACCAGTTAGCCCGTCCGCCAGCCACTGGTTTTACTCGTATTTCAGGAAGGCTCTTTTGAATATTGGTCTGCCTTCTTTCGCGTATTTACGTTCGAAGTTTGTGCCCACTATGTATGGGCTGTCGTCGTGAAGGTTTGGGTATGGCGTCCTGGCCAGGTGCGGGAAGTTGTTCATCGTTCGGAGCATTTGCTCGAAATAATCGCGGTGGTCGGTTACCAGCAGCAGTTGGCCTCCCGGTTTCAACACCCGCCGAACATGCGAGATAAACGCCGGTTGAATTAGTCGACGGTTGTTGTGTCGCCGCTTTGGCCAGGGGTCGGGAAAGTAGATATGCACCCGCATGACGGAAGCATCGCCCAGGGCCTGGGCAAAGACGGCTCCGGCGTCGGCACAGAGCATACGGGCGTTTTCAAGCCCAGCCCGTCCAAGGCGATCGGCTACATACACCGCGTAGGATTTGGCATATTCGATGCCGAGAAAATTCACATCGCCCCGACGCCCAGCCCGGTCTACAATGAAGGTACCCTTGCCCACGCCAATCTCGATTTCAACAGGCTGACTCGGCGAGGCTGGGAAAACTTTGGCAAGGTCCAGCTGTTCGCCCGGGGTAATGTCCGGCAGGAGAAATCGGCCTGGCTTCCAGGACTTGCCTCGGCCTGACTTAAAATTCTTTGGCAATATAGCTCGCATGTTTTTAGAAAAGTTATCAGTAATCAGTTGTCAGTAAAAGCAAAAACAGCGGTCCACGGATTTCACTGATTAAAAAGAGGTTTAGAGTCTGTTGCACAATAATTCTCGAATCCAACCATTGGATTCAATAGCTGCGTAATACTACAGCGCGAAGTAGTCATAATTTATCCGGGATACACGAGGTTAATCGATCG
>JAOZNE010000419.1:0-1188 GCA_029933955.1 Phycisphaerae bacterium | reverse complement strand
AGTACTCGGAAATTTCCCAAAGCCATCAATTTCGTACTGCCATTTCGCACCTTTATAGCTGGATACCTTGGCTAAATAATCTTGTGCAATTTTATATTGACCTATCAAATATGTTTTTTTATTAAAAGAAAATGGGGTTATATCGATTGTCAGGTCAATCTTTTTATCATCAGTCACACAATCAGAATTTATTTGATAATATTTATATCTATTTATAAATCTCTTTGCAGCCAATGTGTTTAGTCTGCCTGTGAGACGTACAATAAGTTTATTATAGAAACTGAAAAATAGCATTGTAGTACCTGTGATAATAATATGGCGGTCAACTGCGGCAGGCCATGATTTTCAGCGAGCCTCCAAACTCACGGAGTAGCGGAATGCGTTCCAAGCCTCGGCTAACTTTCTCAACCAGTGGCGCGAGTTTTTCCGGAGTCTGATTCATGGTAAACTCACACGGAACAACATGAATATCCACAAAACCGTGTTTTCGCAGGAGCTTTCGCAGACGATACCCGATTAATGCGGTTTCGCCTTCGCTGTCGCCTTCGGGTCGCATAAAAGGTATTTTTTTAACAAGAAACACATACGGGTTCAGAAGATTGGGTTCGTAGAAAGCTATCCGCCCGCCTGGCTTGAGTACCCGTGCCATCTCCATAATCGTAGATTCAAGCGGGACGTGATGGAGAATACCATGGCCTGTCGCGCCGGAAATCGACGAGTCCTGAAAATGGAGTTTTGTACAATCTTCCTCCTGCCAGGTAACAGCTTTACCGTCAGTGTAAGTCTTGGCTGCTATCTCCAACATGGCGGGAGTCAAATCGCTGGCGATGTAATCCCGATGTGCAAAACGGGGAGCGAGGTGTCGCGTTAAAAACCCCGTGCCGGCACCGAGTTCCAGCACCGGGCCTTGGGGGGCTGCACCAAGCCAGGGGGCAAAAACATCGCAAAGTCTCTCGACCTTGCGAGCTGCAGCTGAGGTGTTCAAGCCAAACGAAGCTTCGTAAGTTTCAGCTACCTTATTAAAATGCCTGGCTTCGGTGTCTGTATTGTAAGCTGCCATTTCCGCATTGTCCTTCGTTGGTAAATAAAATCGCGAGGCACTATTGTGCAGGAAGATAGCCTGCTATTGCAACAGCAAACTGCCCGGAGCTTAGCTGGCGTCGGAAGTTCCCTCTTTTGTTTCTGCCA
>JAOZNE010000166.1:0-4664 GCA_029933955.1 Phycisphaerae bacterium | reverse complement strand
AGGAGTCAGGATTAAGGAGTCAGGATTAAGGAGTCAGGAGTCAGTAAACACAAAAACGGCAGAACACGAATGACACGAATTTTGTTTTTTGTCATTCCAACCCCATAGTCACGGGGTAAACTCCAGTGGGAATCCATTCTTTTTTCTTTTTACTGACTCCTGATCTACTTTTTTCCCTTGGCTCGCTGGGCCTGGAAGAACTCGCTGAGAACTCGGCTACATTCATCCGCCGCGATACCGGGGTAGACTTTCACGCGATGGTTCAGCCTGTCGTCGTGGCATAAATTGTACAGCGTGCCCGCAGCTCCGCCTTTGGGGTCAGCTGCTCCGTAGATTAGCGTTTCGATTCGGGCCAGGACAATCGCTCCGGCGCACATGCAGCAGGGTTCGAGCGTTGCTGCCAGCGTGCAGCCGGTCAGCCTCCAGTCGCCCAACACCGCTGAAGCTTTGCGGATGGCGAGTATCTCAGCATGGGCCGTGGGGTCAGCGTCGAGGTGTCGCCGATTGTGAGCCGAGGCGATGATCTTGCCCTCGCGAGATATAACCGCTCCGATGGGTACCTCGTCCAGCTGCCGGGCCAGGTTCGCCTGGGCCAAAGCCAGAGCCATGAGCTTGTCGAAGTCGGCGTGGTGCGGGGTCATTTGAAACCAGTCTGTTCTGTAGCACAGCCGCCCTCGGCTGTGGTGGTTTAGTAGTGTCATTCCCGCATATTATACACGAGAACAACGAAAAAAAAGCATGGGCGAGACGCCCACGTTACGCATGGGCAAGATGCCCACGCCACGTAAAGGTCATTTGAAGTCCACCTCCGCGATAATCCGCTGGGCGGTTTGCTCGGGCGGTTCATCCGGGGCGATGTCAAACCACCGCACCGCGCCCCAGCGACGATGCCATGTCCGCTGTTTCTTAGCCAGCCTGCGAGTGTTGATTTTGATCCGCTCGATAGCTTTGTCCAGCGACTTTTCCCCGCCGCCAAACCAGGCGATAAGCTCAGCGTACCCCACCGCCTGGGCAGCTTGCCGAGCCAATGGCTTGGTCTCAGCCAACAGAGCTTCGACCTCCTCAACCAGGCCCATTTGCACCATCTTTTTCACACGCCCGTTGATCCTGCCATGCAGATCGTCCCGCTCGCGTCGCAAGCCTATCAGCACCTGGCCCTGGGCCTGTCCCAGCCCGGTTGTCCACTGGGTTTGCAGTTCGCTGATGGGCGTGCCGGTCTGGCGAAAAACCTCGATCGCCCGCAAAATTCGCTTCTCGTCGTTGGGATGAATTCGCTGGGCACTGGCTGGGTCTACCTTTGCAAGCTCAGCGTGCAAACTCACCAAACCTTCCTGTTGTATTCTCTCGGCAAGTGCCTCGCGAAGCTGCGGGTCGCCCGCGGGACCTTCAAAAAGCCCCTCAGCCAGGGCTTTGATATACAAACTCGTGCCCCCCACCGCCAGGGGTATAGCTCCAGCGCGTCGAATTTCCGCCCGGGCCTGGTCGGCACAGCGAACATAGTCCGCTACGCTAAAAGCTTCGCCAGGCTCGACGATGTCCAGCCCGTAGTGTTGAATTTCCGCCTGGATTTCCCTGGACGGCGTAGCTGTGCCGATATCCATCCGCCGATAGATTTTCATCGAATCGACGCTGAGAATTTGCCCGCCCAGCGCCCGGGCCAAAGCCCTGCCAACCGCAGCCTTGCCGCACGCGGTGCAACCCAAAATAAAATAAAAGTCCTGCAACGCAAGCTCCGGTAGCTAATCGACCTCGATTTCCTCGACGGCGTCTTTAAGCGTATCGAGAATGATTACTGTATGGCGTTGTGGCTTTTTTGGGTTGTTCAGTGCCCCTGGGTTCAACAGCCTGGTCGAGCCAACTCGCCTGTCCTCTCTGCTGTGCGTGTGTCCGCAGCAGATATATTCGAACCGCTCCAGTTCCAGCCACTCCTGGAGCAGCGTATCGAGATGGCCATGCGTCGCAGCGAGGTATGCGTCGTTTTCCAGCGGGACAGTAATGAAGTTTCGCGCGAAGTGCATGCCGCCGGCCTCGGCCTGGTGCTCGATGGCTTCCAGATGAGGCCTGTCCATATTCCCCGCCACCAGATACACCTCGCCAGGCCAGGTCGCCAACTGCTTGACGCACTTTTTGGAAACAATGTCGCCGCAGTGCACCAGCACATCGACGCAACGGTCGCGGAAGATATCCATCGCCCGAGCCAATCGCTTCGTCTTGCCATGCGTGTCGCTTACAATTCCGATCAACATATCTACACATACCTCTTCGTTATTCAGCCGGTGCCGTGGTCCGTTCAATGGTCTTCGAGTTGTTCTTGCAGTTTTGCTTTTCGCTTGGCGCTGAGTTTTTTGGGGAGTTCTTTCAGAGCAGCTTGAATGAGTATCGTTGCTGCGGTTTTTTTGGACGGGTCAGACGGGTCTTTCAACAACGTGTCCACCCGGGCGAGGAGGAGCAAGAGGGCCTGGTTATAAGCTGCGGGGTCAGCTTGTTTGGCCAGGGCCTGTGCCACAGCTGGGTTGTTGGCCTGGAGCAGGGCGCGGACGTAAGCAAGCCAGACTTTGCGCGTCCGGGCCAGGCCTGCTTTGGACTTGTCCGCCAGAGTCAGGTTGTAAAGTTCTTCCAAAACAGCAGCAGCTTCATCAGCTCTGCCAGCCAGGCTGAGCGCATCGCCAAGGGCTTGCAAAGCACCGGGTAGCTTGGCGGATTTTGGATTCTCCCGCCGAAGTGCCGCGACGTAGAGCGAGAGAATTCGGACGTGCGAATCGTCAGCTTCGCTCGGGCTGTTGAGTAGCTTGAGTATGGTTTCGAGCGTCGCAGCGTCAGCTCGCTGACAGTGGGCGAGCACGCCTTCCAGAGCCTGTTTCCGCACAGCCTGGTCAGGCTCGACCTGCGGGTCGGTCCGCTGCAAAATGGTCTTGAGAAACTTGTCGCCGCCCAGGCTTATCAGAGCTGTTATCACCGCCTGTCGCACGCCGCGGTCCGGGTCGCCCGCCAGCGAAGCTATCTCGTTGGCTGCGTCCTTAGCTTGCAGCCGGGCCAAGCCATTGACCGCGGCAAGACGGATAACCCCAGCGGGGTCTTTCAATGCTTTTACGAGTGTCCCCGAGATCGAGGCGTCGCCCACAACACCCATCGCCCGCAGCAACGCCTCGCGCAGCTCCAGGGCATTTTGGCTTGCTACCGCCTGGTCGTATCGCTCCTGCAACACTTTAGCTGCGGCGCTTTGCTCCTTGCCCGCAAGTGGCAGAGCTTCTGCTATCCGGGCCAAGGCTCCAGCTCCAGCCCGGGCCTGGGCTACGTCCTTGGAACTTATCGCAGCCTGCACAGCCTGCCTGGCTTGGGGGGCTTTTAGCTGACCAAGCGCGGTAAGCAAGCCTACGCGAACAGCAGGCCTAAGCTCCACGCCAAGTCGGCGGAGCAAAACCTCCGCTGTGCCAGGCTCGGCAAGGTTCGCTTTTAGCATAGCGACAGCCTGGCGAATTCGCGGGTCTTCATCGTCCAACAGCGTCCCGACGCTCTGGGCAAGTTTAGGTTCGATAGGCTGGTTGGCAGCAACTCGGCGGTCGATGAGCGTTATGCCCAACAGGCGGATGTCGCTGATGGAATCCTTGAGCATCTCCAGCAAGATAGCCTGCTTCTGCTCCTCGCCCGTAGCGTCGTATATATTTTGCTTGGCCTTGACGAGCCTGTCGCGGAGCATCGCGTTCTGCGTTTCCAATGCTGATCTGGATCTGGTCAGACTCTGAGCCAGGGCGGCGAGCCATTGTACCTGGGTTTTGTCGCGATTTATTCCCCACCAGGTCTGCCATCGCCTGGCGTCGGCACCGAACGTGCGGATATTCGTCAACCTGGCCAGGGACTCAGCCGAAGCCAATCGCACCGCGGGAACTGGGTCTGTCAAAAGGTCTATCAGCGTCTGGATGTACCGCTTCGTAACGACGCGATGCAGAGCGTCTATCGTAGCGACCCGAACCGCGACGTCCCGATTCTGCCCGCGAGCAATAGCGATGAGTTCCCGAGCCACAGCTGGAGATTTGTAGGTTACCAAAGCGTTGGCTCCAGCTTGGCGAACGGATGGTTCCTCGCCGGTGAGCATCTTCAGCAGGGGCGGGACGAAGCTCTCGTCCGCTGACCCCAGCATGGTTATAGCCCGAGCTACCGCCAACTGCGCGCCGGGGTTGGACGAGTCGCCCAGGTATTTTCGCAATGCGTCGTTCACCCGTGGGTTTCGCTTGCCCAGCAACAGCCAGGCTGCTTCGAACCGGGTTTTTGGCGACCTATTCGCATCGGCTATCTGCCGATTGAGCGTCTCGAATTCTTCGCTCAAAGCCTCGCCAGGCCCAGTTGGCTGAACCCCAGGCCCGCACGAAATAGCCAGGAAAACTATCCCTGCAAATATCAACGCCAACAGGCTATAACTATATCTCGCCATGCCACTATACCCATCTATTACCGTAAAAAACCCGAAATCGCAGCTCAACCCAGCCGAGCCTAAACTAACGTTCAACCTGGAACTTGTCAACAATTCATCGCAACTCAGCAACATTAAGCCTGTACAGAAAACATTTCAAACATGGATGAACAGGATGTATAGGATTTTTTTTGGGAAAAGTAATTACTCAAACTGACCGATTTTCAGCAATCCAACCGCGGGGTTGTTGACTGGT
>JAOZNE010000165.1:0-4698 GCA_029933955.1 Phycisphaerae bacterium | reverse complement strand
CTGCGACGGCTCCGACGGGCATGCCCCCGCCTATGATTTTGCCCAGCGTCGTGAGATCTGGCTTGATGTCGTAAAGTTTCTGCGCCCCGCCGGGGCCTAGGCGAAAGCCGGTCATTACCTCGTCGAATATCAGCATAGCCCCCGCCTGGTCGCAGGCCTCTCGCAAGGTTTGCAAAAAACCATCGCCCGGCGGGACTACGCCCATGTTCCCCGCTACCGGCTCGACGATAACCGCTGCGATTTCCTTGCCAGACCGTTGGAAAATTTCCGCTACCGCCTCGGCGGAATTGAAGGGTGCCAGCAGAGTATTAGCGGTAGCTTGGCTTGGCACGCCGGGGGAGCTTGGCACGCCCAGTGTCGCGCAGCCACTGCCAGCTGAGACCAGCATCGCGTCGGCGTGGCCATGGTAACAGCCTGTGAATTTCAGAACCTTCTCTCGCCCTGTAACGCCGCGGGCCAAGCGGATAGCGGTCATCACCGCTTCGGTGCCGCTGTTGGTGAAACGAACTTTTTCCGCCGAGCCGATGGCGGCGACGATTCGCTCAGCCAGGAGTGTTTCCGTTTGAGTAGGCGCGCCGAAGCTGGCTCCTTTTCGCACAGCTTTGCCCACCGCGGTAACTACTGCTTCGGGAGCGTGTCCAAGGATGGCTGGGCCGAAGCTGCCGACGTAGTCGGTGTATTCATTGTCGTCAATGTCGAAAATTTTCGCCCCAGCTCCGTAGCTTATTATTGGCGGGCTGCCATCCACCGCAGCGAAAGACCGCACGGGCGAGTTCACCCCGCCAACCAGCACCTTGCTCGCCCGAGTAAAAGCAGCAGCAGATTTTTTCGTCTCTCGTGTCATGCGCTAGCCTCATGGATTCCCGCCTACGCGGGAATGACAAAAAAAGAAAAAGAAAAGAAAAAAATTTACCGCGACAGAACGCATAGAACGCAAAGAGGAATATAATTAGAAAAGAAAAAAAAGGAAAAGAAAAAAGTAACCGTTCACGGTTTTCTTCAGCCCGAAGGGCTAATATATCTCAGCCCAGGGCAACGCCCTGGGTTCAAATTCGCTATCAAGTTCGCCCTGAAAGGGCAGTATAGTATTTTACTGGTTTTCTCATGTTTTACTCTCTCCTTGGCCGATAGGAGATTCTACGCGACGGCTTTGTGATGGGTTCGTCGCTGGACAAGTTTGGCTCGTTCTCTGTGATGCGGGCCTATGCCGACCGGGAGAAAAAGTTGAGCATTACTGATTGGAGTATGGAAGTTGTCGCCTCTAGCCAGGCGAACAAAAGGTGTTTCACTTTGGCCCAGGCCAATCGTTCGCTGGTGTTGGTGCGTCGGATTGTCCGCGAGGTCGTTCGGGAATACGCGAACCTGCTGGAGCTGGAGGAGTTGATCGATTCCGCTGAGCAGGCAGGGTCGCACAGTCAGCTTGACACTGCCCGTCAGAGTCTCGTCGCTTCTGTGGACACGCTGCAAACCTGCCTGGACGAGCTGGAGCAGATCGGCGTGGAGCTGCGAGATTTTTCGCGCGGCATTGTGGACTTTCCATACGAACACGCCGGGCGAGCGGTCAGCTTGTGTTGGTTGCTTGGGGAAGACGAAGTTTCCCACTGGCACGAGCAAGAGGCTGGCTTTGCCTGCCGACAGCCCGTAAGCCTACTGAACTCAGCGGAACTAACCGAAGCAGCTCCGACCGCTGTGGCATGAGGGGTTGCCGGTTATTTTGCGTCTGTTCTTTTTGTGCTTATGAACGCGGTGGCGGAGAGTTTCAGGGCTGTCTCGACGGACATGTCCAGCCGCTCGACATCCTCACGTCTGGCGTAAACGCAAGGCCCTCCGATCATGTATCCCATCGGCAGATAGACGATGACCCGGTTGTCTCCCTCAGCCAGGCCCGCGGGGTGCTCGTTGGTCAAGATGCCCAGCTGTTTATAGCCCAGCCCCGGCGGGGTGTATAGCACGGCATGGCCCATGTTTTTCGAATCGCCGCCGAAGAGCGTCAGCAGGTCGCGGATGGATTCGTATATGGTTTTGATGCCCGGCAGCGAGCTGAGCAGGCGGTCGACCAGGCCAAAGACTTTGCGGAACATCCAGAAGTTGGCCAGCAGGCCCACGAGATAAACCATGACCAGCACGGCGAGAACCCCGACGACCCCGGCGTATGGCTCGTAGGTGGCGTTGAACTTTTCCGCCAGGCCCAGCGTCTCCAGCAGCGAGTACCCCATGCCCGAGAACATCCCGCCGATCCATGCGATAACCCACACAGTAGCAGCCAGGGGCACGACGACCAACGCCCCAGCCATGAGAATTTTCAGGTGCTTTTTCATGTCATGTCTCCAAATTTTAAGTAGTCAGTTGTCCCCAGCACTTATTTGCATAAACCCAAAGTCGTCGTTCTTCCGTTCGACTTAATCATTGGCCGAATGTAGCAAATAAGTGCTGGGTCAGTTGTCAGTAAAAGCAAAAAAAACAAACAGCAAAAAACAGAACGAAACAAACAGTCAATTATCCAAACAATGGGCCTGGTGGCGAGGGGGCTTTGTCTTGGTTTCCGACGGCGGCGAGTTTTTGGAGGAACTGGTCTTCGTCTATTACCTCCACGCCGAGTTGCCTGGCTTTGTCTGCCTTGGAGCCTGCGTTTTGGCCTGCTACTACGAAATCAGTTTTTGTCGATACGCTCGATGTAACTCGTCCGCCAGCTGCGGTGATTGCTTCGCAGGCCTGGTCGCGCGAGAAATTTTCCAGCGTGCCGGTAACCACGACGACCAGCCCAGCTAGGGGTTGCGGGCCGGTCGGCTCGGGCGAGGCCTGGGTCGTTGCAACGCCCAGGGCCTGGAGCCTGGCTAGGGTGTTGCGTCCCGCCTCGCTGTGGAAATAATCGTAGACGGCGGAGGCTGTTTTTCCGCCGATGTCGCGCAGCTCGGCGAGATCCTCGACTCTGGCCTGGGCTATCGCGTCTAGCGAGCGGAAATGGCCTGTCAAAATCTCCGCTGCCCGATTGCCGACATGCTTTATCCCCAAGGCCGCGACTAGCTTGGCTAACGGACGAGACTTCGAAGCCTCGATGGCGTCGATGAGATTTTTGGCGGACTTCTCGCCCAGCCTATCCAGCCCAGCTACCTGCTCCGCTCGCAGCTCGTACAGGTCTGCAACATGACGCACCAGCCCCGCTGAGACAAGCTGGTCAATCACCTCCGGACCTAGCGTCTCGATATCCATCTGCCCCCGGCCTGCGAAAAATTCGATGTCAGCACAAATTTTCGCGGGACATTCCGCGTTCGTGCAAAGCAAATCCGGCATGTGATCAATGGCTTCGACCGGCTCGTCGCAACCCGTGCCCTGGGGATTTTGCTTCGTCGGCTTGGTCCTGCATTGTTGCGGCATTTTCTTCGCCACACGCCGCTCGAGGTACCTTTCGCAGTTTGAATTGACGCATCGAAAGCCTACAAAACCCTCGGGGATATCACGCCAGGTCAAAGGCTTGTCGCAACACGGACAAATCGTCGGCGGGCTGATGGGCTTGGCCCCGGCGGGGCGCTTGGCTGCGATGACGCGGACGATTTTCGGGATAATTTCCCCAGCCTTTTCCACCACTACCGCGTCGCCGATGCCAACGCCAAGCCTGTCTATCTCGTCGAAGTTGTGCAGCGACGCGCTGGATACCCGCGTGCCGCCAAGCGAGACCGGCTCGAAGTGGGCAACGGGCGTTACCGCGCCGGTTCTGCCAATCTGAAACGACACCTGGCGGAGGATGGTCTCAGCCCGGTCGGTCTCGTATTTATACGCGATGCACCACCGCGGATACTTGGCGGTGGCCCCCAGCTGCTCCCGCAGGTCAAGCTCATTCACCTTCACGACCATCCCGTCGGTGTCGTAGTCCACCTCCGCTCGCGTCTGTTCCCACTGGGTAATGGTGTCCCAAACCTCGTCGATATCTCGGCAGAGTTTGCGATGCCTGTCGACCGGCACGCCGCAGACGCGCAGCATCTCCGAAAGTTCCCACGCGGTGCTGGCCTGTCGGGTGGACATCTCGCCAAAGCCATGGGCCAAAAACGCCAAGCCTCGCTGGGCGACGACGCGCGGGTCGAGCTGCTTGAGCGTCCCAGCTGTGCCGTTCCGTGGATTGGCCAGTGGCTCAGCTCCCTCAGCGGCGCGCTTTGCGTTGTACTTTGCGAAGGTCGACCTGGGCCAATATATCTCGCCGCGAATTTCCAGCACATCCGGCACATCCACAGCCCGGCCCAGGTTCAAAGGCACGGATTTTATCGTCCGCACATTGGAGGTTATATCGTCGCCGACCTTGCCGTCGCCGCGGGTGAGGGCTTGGGTGAGCATCCGCCCCTGATATCGCAGCGAGACAGCCACGCCGTCGATTTTCGGATCGACGAAATAAGTGAAAGGCTGGCCGCCCAGGCCCTTGCGAACCCGCGCGTCAAACTCCATAAGCTCAGTGCGATTATAAGTGTTGTTGATGCTCAACATCGCCACGGCATGGCTGACCGTGCGGAAACCCTCGATAGGCTCGCCGCCGACGCGCTGCGTGGGAGAGTCCGGGGTTATGAGCTGCGGGTGCTCGTTTTCCAGGGCCTGGAGCTGGGCCATGAGCTTGTCGTATTGGCGGTCGGAAATTTCCGAACAGCTCTCGACATAGTAAAGCCTATCGTGCCGCCGAATCTCGCGACGTAATTCCCTGATGATTTTTTCGAT
>JAOZNE010000418.1:0-1204 GCA_029933955.1 Phycisphaerae bacterium | reverse complement strand
ATGACCGTCAACGGTCGGCTGGAGTTTCGCCGAACAATTTTCTGGAACACACAGGTCGGCACGGTTGCTCCGCTGGATATTCTACTTGGCGTTACCAGCAGCAAGTTCAGCCCAGGCGTTCGCGAAATGTGCTGCCGTGAAAGTCTCAACTGCGCATTTGCCCCAGCTAGTGCGAATCTAAAGCGTACCGCTCAGCTGGATATCAGTTCGTTTGCAATTCGAGGTATTGTTGAATCGCATGGCCAGATAGTTCTCTCTCAGCAGGCCAGCGGAGAAGTTCAGCCTGATTTTAGCTCGGAGAATTGCGTCGATAAAACCGTGATTACCGGAGCTGACGGGGTCATGGTTCCGCTGGTAACCGAGGAGCAGAAACGCAAGCGCCGCAAGACTGAAAAACATCAGCGCGGCAAGCAAGGCCGAAAGTCTGCCGCCAAACATGGCCGCCCGAAGTCTGGCAGCGACGGGGCTTATAAAGAGTTCAAGGTCGTCGCGTTTTACAGCAAGGACAAGAAGCATCAATATGCCGTTGGCACCAGCGGCAACCACAAAAAACTTGGCCGGATTATGCGACGGGAGGCCTGCCGTATAAATCTTTCGCGAGCGGATGTAAAATATTCCGTCACCGATGGAGCCAGCTGGATTCGCAAACAATACAATCAGCAGTTGCCGATGCTGGATGAAAATATTTTGGACTATTATCACTTGCAAGAGCATGTAACGGAGACCAGCCATAGGCTTTTTGGCGAAGGTACGCCCGAGTCTGTAGCTTGGCGGGAGGAGATAATTGGTGTGGTGTGGAATCAGGGATCGCTGGTGATGTTGGATAGGCTGGGCGAGTTGCTCAAGACATTGCGTTCGCCAGCCAAGCGTGAGGCGGTGAAATCTTTGCGGCAGTATGTTGGCTCGCGTGTGGACATGACGGATTATCCGAGCTTCCGTGCTGCGGGCTACGACACCGGGTCTGGCCCGACGGAATCAGTTTGTGGCCGCTTGACCAAACGCCTGAAAGGCTCGGGGATGCGATGGGACAAAGATAACGCCGAGAGCATGATGGCCCTAGCCAGCGTCTACTACAGTGGCCAATGGGACAGCTATTGGAAACAACTACGAAAAGCCTCCTAACCCCCCGCCATGAAATAATCTCGGACACAACCTGTCCGCCAGCCAGAATCCTGTTGCAAATCGGTGGTGGATGGCATACCTT
>JAOZNE010000164.1:0-4739 GCA_029933955.1 Phycisphaerae bacterium | reverse complement strand
GATTACAAACAACTACGCCCGGCGAGATTCGAACTCACGACCTCTTGCTCCGGAGGCAAGCGCTCTATCCAGCTGAGCTACGGGCGCATTTACGTCAGCCAGGCTCGCTGTCAGCTGGCTGCGGATGGGCATTATGCGATCCGCTGGCGGAAAAATCAATCAGTTGTTCCGCTGCGCCGAATCGCCGGAGCGATAATATGCTTGACGGCCCGACTGAGTGACGATACAGTGCTGCGCGATGGTTCGCTGTAGCGGCCCATCATTTTTTGTTTCGGAGACGCAGTTCCAGCCTGGTCGATTTCGATATCCAGATTGACCAGCCTGGCCCGGGAGAGGTGACAGAGCGGTTGATCGTGCCGGTCTCGAAAACCGGTGTGCCGAAAGGTACCGTGGGTTCGAATCCCACCCTCTCCGATCGACATACAAACCCCCAACAAGTCCTAGCCGTTCAGGGGCATATCATAAAAAACAAAAAACTACCGCGAAAGAACGCATAGACGACAAAGATAGACCATTTTTTGTTCATAAAAAAACAACTTCATGTACTTCATGGTAAATTGTTTTTGCTTTTACTGACCACTTTCAGCGGATTACTTTTTACCTGGCTTGCAGACCCGCATGACTTCCTGGACGCTGGTTAGGCCCAGGAGAATTTTGCCCAGTGCTTGTTCGTACAGGTTCGTCGCGCCAGCTGTTTTGGCATGGGCTTGGAGTTGCTCCAGCGGAGCCTGGCTTCGGATAAGCTTTTTCAAACCGTCGGTTACGGGCAAAAACGCAAAGACGCCGGTTCGCCCGTGGAAGCCCGTGTCCTGGCAGGTTGGACAGGGTGGCAGGGTTCGACCCTTCTCGTCCAGCCTGGGCAACGACGGCGCGCGATAGACCCTCCCATCGCCCAGGCCTCCCAGCCTGGCCCGGGCCTTGGTGAGGTGCTCGGCGGTCTGGGCGTCTGGCTGGTATGGCTCTTTGCACGCGGGACACAATACGCGGATGAGTTGCTGGCAGAGGATGCCTCGCAGCGGTTTGATTGCCCTGGCAGAGCCTTCCATGCGCTTGATCCAGGCGTGCAGGGCGGGAAAGGTTTCCTGTGCGGGGATGGTGAGGATGACGAATTTTTCCCCAGCTAGGTCGCATATAAGCTCAGCGGTTTTGGCCCCGTCGCACCGGTCGACCAGCAGCACGTCCGGGTCGCGTCGGATAGCAGAGGCGAGGGTCTCGGGCAACTTCTCCGGCGTGTGATACTCGTGCTGGGTAACGTTTTGCAAATCCATCGAAGCCTGGGCTTCGACCGTCATCAGCAGTTTGAGATACGCGTCTTGCTTTCGCAGAATCGAGTAGGCAGTGCTGGTAACGCCGCTGGCGGGCGGGCCTGTAACCAGCAGCAAGCCTGGTTTTTCGACAAGTTCTGCAATGGTCTGGGCTGTCGTAGCGTCCATGCCCAGCAGGTCGATATTGGTCTGCACGGACTGTTGCACCACACGCAGACGCACCCTCGGGCCAGCCGGACTTGGCGAGACGGTAACATCCATATCCACCGGCGAATCGGCTAGGTCTACGGTTATCTTGCCCTTGGCGGTTTGGCCCGTCGTCGCGTCGATGCCCGCTTTGGACAGCAGGAAAGGCAGAATTTTTTGCCAGTCGTCCATAGAGCCAGGCTCGGGCACAACGACCGCACCGTCCACGAGATATCGCACGCGCACAGCCTGGCCCGCCGGAGCGATGTCAGCTTCCGCTGCCCGATTTCGAATGACCTCGTACAACAGCCCCTGGGTTAGGTTATATTGCTGAATCAGCTTTTTGTCGCGCAGGTCGTTTTCCGTCAGCTGAACGATTCGCCCGATGCTGTCGTAGAATTTGAGTTTCTCTTCGAGCTTAGCGGGCCTGGCTGCGGCACCGGCTCCGGCGCGGAACCAGTCGAGCGAGAACAGCTTGGTTTCGGAGTCGACCTGGCTGTTGCGGTAGACTACGTAAGACACCAACGCCCCGCCGACCAGCAGGACGGACAGCACCAGGCCCAGGACAAACATCGGAATCATAAACCAAAACACCAAGCCCAAGGCTCCAGCTATCAGCGTCAGCCCAGACCAGAGTTCCCGTTGAAGTTTCAGCCCAGCTGCGTCGGCACTGACCCTGGTAGCGAGGAACAGCCAAGCCAACGAACAGCCTGCCACCACCGTCAACTCTGCCACCACGGACCAGACCTGGCCTGGGGATGCGACGCACAATAAGTAAGCTGATGTCATACGATTATCCTCTGGCTATAAGTCCGGTTTGTGTTTGCTTGATACCCTTTAGCCTCATCTTGAGTTCTTCGGGATTGGGAGCGATGGCGTAGGCTTCCTTCGGGTCTATCAGGTCGCCTTCGATAAGTTCCAGCAGACTTTGCGAGAAGCTCTGCATGTTCCCGTTTTGGCAGCTGGCTATTACGTCGGGCAGTTCGTTGTCTCGCCCGGTTTCGATCAGCTGTCTTGCTACGGGGTCGACCCGCAGTATTTCCACCGCTGGGACGCGGTCGATGCCGTCTTTTACGCTTGGCAGCAGTCGTTGGCAGAGCACCGCTTTGAGATTGTACGCCAGGCCCTGGCGGATAAGAGGCCTGGTCTCGGGCGGGAAAAGTTCGAGTATTCGCTGGATGGTTTGCGGCGCGGTCGAGGCGTGCACGGTTCCCAGCACGAGGTGGCCTGTCACCGCAGCTTGGAGAGCAGCCTGGAGTGTGTCGCGGTCTCGCATCTCGCCGATTAGCAGGATATCTGGGTCTTCCCGCAGCATCGCGCGGGTAGCCAGGTTGAAGTCTGGCACGTCGATACCGATTTCCCGTTGGCTGACGAGGGCCTTTTTGTCCGTGTAGAGATATTCGATGGGGTCTTCGATGGTAACGATATGGCAACGGCGGGTCGCGTTGATATATTCCAGTATCGACGCGATGGTCGTGCTCTTGCCGCACCCCGTCGGGCCTGACAGCAGCACCAGGCCTTGTGTTTCGCGGGTGATTCGCTCGATATTTTCGGGCAGGTGCAGCTCTGCGAAGCTGGGGATATCGCGAGTAACGCGACGCACCGCCAGGGAGGGCAGGCCTCGCTGACGGAAGACATTTATGCGGAACCGGTCGCCAATGGAGTTTTCGCGAGCCAGGTCGACCTGGCCATTTTGGCCAAACGCCTCCCGCTGCTCCGGCGAGAGCAGGGCTGATATCATTTGGCTTATCTGCTCCGCGGTCAGAGGCTGTTCCTTAGCTGACCGCAAAGCTGAGCGGACGCGAAAAGTTGCGGGGGTGTTGACCTTGATATGCAGGTCCGACGCTCCGAGCTTGGCCATGGAAAGAAAATAGCCCGCCAGCCTGGCAGGAATTTCCTGCCTAGCTACCGGCGCGTCAACTGAGGGTTTTTCGCTCACTGCTCGTCTCCCTATGATTATTCGTAACTATTCAGACAAAAACAAGACCACGGATGAACACTGACAAACACGGATGTTTACCATGAAGCACATGGAGAACACAAAGTTTTTTGTTTTCCTCTTTTATCTTTCCCCAGCACTTGTTTGCAAAGCCTCAGAGAGTTGTTCGCCCCTAAAAAACTTTCGACATCCTAAATTTTTGCAAATAAGTGCTGGGGAAAGATACGGGGGGCATTGGTTATTGGCTATTCAATGGACATTGGATATTTGGGCATTGGGTATTTTCGTCATTGATTCTTCATTCGGGCTTCTTCATTCGGCATTGCTTCGCCATCCGTGGTTGCGTTGCTTTTTACTGATTACTGACAACTGATTACTGACAACTTTTTAAATTCGCACCGGCACGCCATGGGCAGCCAGGTATTCTTTGGTCTCGGCGATGGAGTATGTTCCGAAGTGGAAGATGCTCGCAGCCAGGGCGGCGTCAGCCTGGCCTTGGGTTAGCACGTGGTATATATCTTCAGGCCCGCCCGCTCCACCGGACGCGATAACCGGTATGTTCACCGCCTGGGATACAGCCCGGGTTATCTCGATGTCGTACCCCTCCTGCGTGCCGTCGGCGTCCATTACGGTCAGCAGTATCTCGCCAGCGCCGCGACGTTCCATCTCCTGCGCCCAGGCCACAGCTTCATGGCCTGTTGGCAACCTGCCGCCATTGATAAAAACTTCCCACGACTCCCCGCTGTCGGTCGCTATGCGTTTGGGGTCGATAGCTACGACGATGCACTGCGAGCCAAACCGCCGGGCCGCAGCGGTGATGAAATCCGGGTCGCGCACGGCGGCGGAGTTTATCGAGACCTTGTCAGCTCCGGCGTTTAGCAGGTTTCGGCAGTCCTCGATGTTGCGAATGCCCCCGCCAACCGTCAGCGGCATGAAGACCTGCTCGGCAGCTTCGCGAACGATGTCGATTAGAATGTCCCGACTTTCATGGCTGGCTGTGATGTCCAGAAATACCAGCTCATCGGCACCGGCCTGCTCGTAGCTGCGCGATATCTCCACCGGGTCGCCCGCGTCGCGAAGGTCGAGAAAGTTCACGCCCTTTACAACTCTGCCACGGTCAACGTCCAAACACGGTATTATTCGTTTCGCAAGCATCTCGTATTTATCCTTAAAACAGACGACACATTGTACCGCCCCCCGCCAGCCAATGCCAGTGTGTGAGATTTTTTTGCGGCTTTCCGTAACTATTGTTTTGCACAGATTTTAACCGTGTTTTGCAGCATAAGATTTATTTCGGATTTCAGATTGCGGATTTCGGATTGTTTCACGGACTAGCTCAATCCGAAATC